>JAEWPN010000074.1 GCA_023399455.1 Bacillota bacterium | reverse complement strand
TCTTCAGTTCCTCCTGCATTATCATAAGCTCCGTCAGACAGTTTTCCTCCTGAAGCCCTCGCAATGCTTCATTAGGCGTACAAAGTGCGCTTAACAGAGCTTTTTGCCAGCTTCTAAAGCCCACTGTCCATGCCGCTACACGGTTAATGCTGGCATCGAAGTAATCCAGCGCCATATATACGCGGTCAAGGCCCTCACAGCGGACGATTTCCTTGGCCATCTCCCTGGTCTCATCGTCAAACAGTACGACGTGGTCGCTGTCCCAGCGGACCGGCCTCGTGATGTGCAAGGCGATTTCCGGATAATAGCATAGCAATGCAGGAATCTTGTCGGATACCACTTCCGTAGGATGATAATGCCCGTTATCCATTAATGGCAGGCAGCCTTCATGGGTCGCGGCAAAACTCAATGTGAATTCTCCGGAGCCTACGGTATAGGATTCCACACCGATTCCGAATACCTTGGATTCCACACAAGGCTTCACAAGCCTCTTGTCATAGTCCTCGGACAAAATCTGCTCAATGGAATCTTTGTAGCGCAGCCTCGGTCCCATGCGGTCGGCCGGCACGTCTTTATAGCCGTCTCCGATCCATATGTTCATGACGCAGGGTACGCCGGTCTCCCTGGAAAAATATTCCGAAATGCGGATACATGCTTTTCCATGGTCGATCCAGAACTTTCTTGTAGCCTCATCCGGACTGGATAAGGTCAGGCCATCCTTCACTTTTCCATGGGAGAAGAAAGTAGGGTTGAAGTCGATACCCATATTTCTTTCCCTGGCAAACTCCACCCATTTCGCAAAGTGCTTCGGTTCCAGTTTATCGCGGTCCGCATATTCGCCTTTTTCAAAAATGGCATAACATGCATGGAGATTCAGTTTCTTTTTGCCGGGCATCAGGCGGATTGCCTGATCCATGTCATCCATAAGCTCCTGCGGTGTCCTCGCCTTTCCTGGATAATTACCGGTAGTCTGGATCCCTCCGGTCAGCGGCCCCTCATGATCGAAGCCGGTAACGTCGTCCCCCTGCCAGCAGTGTAGGGATACTGGAATATTTTTTAGTTTCGCAATGGCCGCATCGGTATCTATACCGATTCCCTTGTACATTTCTTTTGCCGATTCATATCTTTCCTTATTTGTCATCATTTATTATCCTTTCTGTTATCTATATTTTTGTTATATATTTCCATCGGGAACGAACGATAAATGCACTCCCTCGCCGCTTTCAAATCCCTCAGTTCCCCTCCCGCTATCATCTGGGCCGCGATGTTACCGATAGCGGTAGCTTCTATCGGTCCGGCGATGACAGTACGCTTGGTCGCTTTGGCGGTGAGGCCGGTCAGATATCCTGCATTCGCACCTCCGCCCACAATGTGAATCCTATCATACTGCTTTCCCGTGATTTCCTCGATTTCCCCGATGGTCCTCGCATAACACTCAGCCAGACTATTGTAGATCACCGCTGCTGTCTGTCCGATTCCTTCCGGCACCTCCTGCCCTGAGTCCCTGCAGGCATGCTGCACCTCTGCCGTCATGCTGGCCGGTGAGAGAAAGCGTTCTTCGTTGCAATCCACGAGAGAGGCAATCGTTTCTTCGGAGGCAAGTCTGCAGATCGTCCCGTAGTCCATGTTCTGCCCGATTTCCTTCTTCACAGACTGAATCATCCAAAGCCCCATTATGTTTTTCAAATATCGAAAACGAAAGTCGTAGCCCCCCTCGTTGGTAAGATTGTGCAGTTTGCTTTCTTCGGAGCAATCCGCCCGCATTAGTTCCGTTCCCATTAACGACCAAGTACCGGAGCTGATATAGAGGACATCCTCTTTACCGCTCGGCACTGCCATCACTGCCGAGCCGGTATCATGAGTTGCCGGAAGGATTACCTTGCAGTCATAGCCCAGCTCCTTTTGCAGATCTTCCGTCAAGTTGCCCAGCATCGTGCCGGGAGTCTTTATCCTTTGAAATATTTCTTCGGGATATCCAAGCCTTTTTATCAGCTCCATATCCCAAGTCTTCGTCTCGGGGCCTACAAGCTGCGTCGTAGTTGCGTTGGTGTATTCTGCTGCTGCTGTTCCCGTGAGCAAATAGTGAAAATAGTCGGGAATCATTAACAGCTTTCTCGCCTTTGCAAGCTGCTGCGGCTGCCTTTTTTTCAGCGCCATAAGCTGATATACTGTATTGAATATCTGCTTCTGGATTCCTGTCCTCCTATAAAGCTCTTCTTCCGGTACGATTCGATAGACCTCATCGTCCATTCCCCTCGTCCTTGCATCCCTATAAGCCACCGCATTGCCAATTCTCTTATTTTCTTCATCCAAGAGAACGAAATCCACCGCCCACGTATCGATTCCTACGCTTACCGGAATCTTGCCTTGTACCGCACACTTTTTCATTCCCGCTTTAATTTCCGCAAACAAACCGTCTACATCCCAAACAAGCTCTCCGTTCTTTTCTGTCATTCCGTTCGGGAAGCGGTGGATTTCCTCCAAGACCATCCTTTCCCCTTCTTTGCGGCCCAATATATGCCGCCCGCTGGATGCACCAATGTCAATCGCAAGATAATATTGCTCCATTCGTCATACGACTCCTTTCTTCCAAAAAATAAGACCATGGATTATGACTTTATCTTATCTCCTTTTTTCGCAATAAAAAAGAACACCTTTTGTTCAAAAAAGTGTCCTTATTTGCCATTCATCCTATAGGTCCTCGGCGTAACCCCAAACTGTCTTTGAAAGATTCTGTGAAAATAGCTGACGTTATCATAGCCCACTGCCATGGCGGTGTCCATGATCGACATGGAGGTGGTTCTAAGAAGATACGCCGCCTGATTCAGCCTTTTTGTCTGAACTAATTCCGTATAGGTCTTGCCCGTGCGTTTTTTTATTTCCTTGGACAGCCAGTAAAAATCGTAGTGCAGGCTGTTTGCCAGCTGTGTCAGCTCTCCGTCTCTATAGTGCTCCTCGATATAGCTTAAGACCGTAATGATCAGCCTCTGCTGCCCGCTGCCTTCGTCGGTTTCCAGCTTGTCCATGTGATTCATCAATTGAAGGAACAAGAGGCCCATGGTAGCCTGATTGATGCTCCGTTTGTTGGACTGTCTGTTTACGATAGTCCATATTAAATTTTCCACCAGATTCTGTATCGGGAGTATATCAGCCACCTTGAAATGCAGATAACCGGAAGAGCCGTTTTCCCCCCGCAGGGAGTCGATGACAAAATCTCTGAGCAGGTTCTTCTCCGCACCCATCATCTTGAGAGCGGAATCGAAGAATTCGGGGATGATGATAAAGTTGACTGCAATGTCATCCTCCCCTGCCGGATATATCTCCTGTGTGGCACTCTGGTTTAAAAACAGCAGCTCGCCCTGCTCAAGCCGCACATTCTCACCATTTACTACATGGTGAGTGGAGCCGGAGCACATATAAATCACCTCGATATAGTTGTGCTTATGTTTAGGAAAATGCACAAACCGGGTATGGGTGCGCACCTGAATCAGCTTGCCCGCCTCTAACAGCTTCCTGGAATCGATGGTATCCGTTTCGGAGGACATGTACAGCTCTTTTTCAATTTCCGGTTCCCCCGAAAGAAGACGTTCTTCTTCCGGAGTGATTTTCTTTAATTGAGATAGAAGTTCCTTTGTCATAGATACCCGGCGTCCTATTCTGAAAGAATAAATTTATCAATGTTATCAAAAAGTAATCCTGACTGTGTATTCAAATCATCGCTGAAAGCGGAGCATTCTTCCGCCGCAGCTACATTGCTCTGGACGATGCCGGATATCTGTCCGATACCTCCTGTGATCTGCTTCAATTCCTTATTCTGCTGCCTGCTCTCGGCATCGATTTCCTTCATGATGTCTTTAAAGCGCTCTATCATTCCGGTCATGCTTTCAAGCTCCGATGCAGTCTCTGCCGTATTGGCAGACCCTACGACGACCGCCTCCAATGAGGTGTTGATCAAGATTTCCGTTTCCTTTACCGCCTCCTGGGATTGGGCTGCCAGCTGCCGCATTTCCTCCGCCACCACAGCGAAGCCTTGTCCTTGTGTCCCCAGACGGGCGGATTCGATGGCTGCGTTCAGAGCCAACAGGTTTGTTTTGGATGCTATCGCTCCGATAGCCTTGTTGATTCCGCTTATTTGCTGCGAAGTATTCTCGATGTTTTCCATGGAAATCAGAAGATTTTTCATCTTCTCATTGCCTTCGCGGGCTTTTTCAATTATTTGTATGATATAATCCGAGGCCTTTTCGACACTTTCCGTATTTTTTTCCACATGAGCAGAGATTTCATCCAGGGATACGGACAGTTCTTCAATAATGCCTGCCTGCTCGGTAGCGCCTTCCGCCAGTGTCCTGGACATGCTGTATACCTCTCCGGCACCGTTTTTCACCTGCCCCGAAGCCTGATTGATAGAGAGCAGCACCTCGTTAAGATAAGCGGTAATGTCCTTTATCGATTCCTGAATGGGCACGAAATCGCCCACATAGCCCTGCGCGGTATTTACGCGCAGATCGCCGGTGGAAATCTTCATAAGATTGACGGATATATCCTCCACAATGATTCGCAGCTGGCTGATCAGGCTGCTTTCAGCTGCGGCCAGTATTCCCGTTTCATCCATTTCCGTTATATTGCCGACACCAGGCGTATGTACATCTCCCTGCGACAAAAGATGTAAACGATCGGTAACTGTGGTCAGGGGCTGGGTTATCTTGACAATGACCTTTTTCAGCCGCTTGGTTCCTATTATCATGCTGACGGCACTGACGAGAACGAGAAATGCAACAGCCACGATCCGGCGCATCTTCAGCTTCATAATTTCTTGATCGATGTCATCATAATAGTTGCCGGTGCTGATATACCAGCCATAAGGTTCGAATTTAACAGTGTACGCTCTTTTCTGAAACATACCGTCTTCTCCGGGCTTGGTAAAATAAAACTCTGTGTATTGCGTTCCGTCATCGGCAGCATTTATTAGATTTTGTATATAATATTCGCCTTTTAAGTCGGTAGCGTCTAACCGAAAGGTACCTTCATAATCGGGATTCATGTGCACGACGCACAATCCATCCGCCATGTCCGCCCAAAAGTAACCTTCTCCGCCGTTATAACGGGTGTCACGGACGATTGTTTTCGCAGCCTCAAGGGCCTCTTCCTCGGTAATCTGACCATCCTCATAGCGCTTATAGTTCACTTCCAGCACACTCATCAGGCTGTCTGTCGCTGCCTTGATTTCCATATCAAAGGCTTGTTCTTTTTCGTTTATTGACATTTCATATGCTGCAAAAAGGAAAATTCCTGCAAGCACAGTAAGCTCTGCGATGGTACTTATCAGAATAATTCTTACCGTAAACAGGATTTTGTCCTTCAGCATCTTTGGTTTTGCATTTCTGCTTTTCATAGATTGCCTCCAATGACTTTTTTCTTTAGTATTCAGATAGGATTATAGAATGTAACGTAGCAAAAAACAAGTAGCTTGCTTAATTTATGTTAATATAGCAGGGTCTGAGCATTTGTTCCGTAGAATATTTCTTCTTTTCCTGCAAGCTTATCCAGAATTTTCTCCATTCGATTCCAATTATTATTAATATCGAATTCATAGCTATGACCCCAGATATAAAAAAGCTGAGGGGCTTCTGATTCAAGATTCAGGAAGTCATCGATCAGTGTCATTACATCTGTATCATCGTGATGGCAGGTGGGCTTTAGCCTAAGAAGATCCTGAGGGATAGCAAAGTTTTTTGAGCTTTCTACTGTTCTTGAATATTGAATGCCACACCTTTTGAGGACTTCGGCTATCGCATCGTTGTAAGTGCCGAAGGGGTATGCCATTCCGTTCATGCTCCGGCCGAATATTCTTTCCAGATTCTGTTTGTCCATATAGACTTCATTATAAATGGTATCTACATCGCATTCGATCAGGTTGGCATGAGTCAGACAGTGAACTGCTATTTCGTGACCATTATATAATTCAGGGAGCTCTAAGGCATTCATGCGATGAATGGTAAGACCATTGTTGTCCCATGAGGACGCATAGCTTTGTAATCCGCTGTTCAGGTTAAAGGTACATTTTACCCGATAGTAATTGAACAGCTCTGTAAGTCGTTTGTCCTGCGTTACACCATCGTCATAACTAAAAGTAACGGCTTTCTTTTTTTCGTTCCACATATGTTTTCACCACCATTTCAGATTTTTATATTAATATTTTTATTGCTCTCATCAAAATCTCTTTCCCCTTCATAATCCATTTTTTATCTGCGCGATGTTTTCTTCCGTCAAGTCCATATACTGGATTGGAATTTCCGAAGCGTCTCCAATATAAACGTTGACCCACTCATTGTATTCGGATGTATCTACCGGGTGCGTGTCATCATATTGTCCGTCCTCCATGATATAGTAGACAAATCCCGTCCCGCTTTTATCTATATCACTTGGAAACGGATTATTTTGTGTGTCCGTTCCCGGAAAGTTTCTGTCCCATGCATCCACCATGCCAACCAGTACATAACTATCCGAATCCGGATTGTATTGATATAGGCTGTATGGCCAAAAATCACCGGCACGTCCCTGATTGTGCGACCATAATGCCTTGGCGGTACCGTTATTATAAAAAGTCAGCGACGGAAACTCATTCAGTTCCGTTTGTAGTGCTCCCGTTTCATCGTCAAAGGCAAATACATATCCTGACATCCCCGCGGTAATTGTGGCGGAATACAATATTATAAGCTCTTCTTTTCCATCATTATCCACGTCATAAACGGCAAACTTATTCTCAGACATATCACCCAGCGGTTCTCCTGCGCCGATACCGTCAGGGAATATATGGTTTTGGACCAGATCTTCAAGTGCAGTAAAATATGCATCATGCATATCGTCAATATTATCGGCAGGTATATCAGGTTCTGACGGTGTGTCTGTTACCGTTGGCGAGGCCGGAAGAGATGAATTTTCACTATTATCATCTATATTTACTTCCTGGCTGCTGCAAGCGGTAAGTGTCACACATAAAGTTATAGAAAGAATAAGGCTTACTATTTTTTTCATTTAGAGGATTCTCCTTTTCGTACCGAAGATTATATAAGTAATATACAGGTTCATAATACCATTCTTTTCCGAATAAAAAAAGACATACCTTCCGCCTGGCGGAAGGTATGTGTATCATCCTCATGTTACTGCATTTATATATACTACGCGGGGAAAGCGACTCCCGCGCGCAGTATAATGTTCGGATAGGGCGTAAATTCTCCCGTACGGACTGCAAATTTTACATGCTTTGACATTTCCTTCAATTCCGTATGGGGTATTTTCCTTCCTTCTATTTCATTTAGCTTATCCTGGATATAGGATAAAAGTACAGGATTCTTGTCTTCGATTTCTTTCGCAATCGTATAAAATTCCACTTCCGTTTCTTCCAATATGGCATCAAGAGTCTGAATGAAGGTAGGAACGCCTCCGCAGAGTGCCAGATCCACAATCGGAATCCCCGGAGGAATCGGCATTCCTCCATCCCCTACCATAAATGTATCCATATGTCCAAGCGCGGCGATATAGCCTGCGAGCTGCGCATTTATAATTCCTCTTTTCTTCATAGCACCATTCCCCGCTGTTTACTTGCTCTCGTTACGAGCCATTAACGCCATCTTGGCCTGGAGATTCCTTTGGAACTGGTCAATGATTACGGCTAAAATAATTACCATACCTTTGATTACCATCTGCCAGAATTCAGACACTCCGCACATAACCATACCGTCGTTGATAACACCGATAACGAACGCGCCTACAATCGTACCGCCAATGGTTCCAATACCGCCCGCCATGGATGTTCCGCCTAATACGGCTGCTGCAATCGCATTCATTTCCCAGGATTCTCCTGTTTTCGGGGTTGCTGCAGCCAACTGGGCAGAGGCGATAATACCGACTACCGCAGAGCAGATACCGGAAATCATATATACAAGAATTTTGACCCGGTCTACCTTAACACCGGACAGTTTTGCCGCCTTCTCATTTCCGCCGATAGAGAACACATGCCATCCAAACGATGTTTTCTTGAGAAGTACCGCGAAAATAAGTGCCAAAATAATCAGAATCAAAAGTCCTGCCGGAATTCCAAACACACTGGAACCAAAAAACCTAAATCCCTGATTTCCAAGTCCTTCATACCCTTTTAAATCGGAATAGGTAGCTCCCGACGAATGAATATTCGCAAATCCGCGCGCCATATACATCATACCCAGGGTGGCTATGAAGGGAGCCACTCGAAATCTCGTGATGATAATACCATTGATGATACCGATCAGCGCCCCCAGTAAAATGGAAATAACAACAATTACCGGAACACTGAAATATAAGGTCACTCCAAAAGCATTCAGCGCCAGGCCGTTCTGAATCAGCCCGCCTGCCACCATACCCGAAAGGCCTACAATTGCTCCTACCGATAAATCAATGCCTCCCGTAATGATAACATAGGTCATTCCAATTGCCAGAATCCCGTACAATGCGACATGCTTTCCAATCAAAAGCGCTGTATTCATGCTTAAAAAGTTGTCTGCCGCCACGCAGAAGAAGGCCAGCAAAACAATTAGTACAATAAAGGTTCTTCCCTTTAACAAAGTCATTACCAACGTACTGTTGGAACTTTTTCTATTCGAACTCATCTCCATATCTCCTTTTTACGATTGTTGATCGTGGTGGCCTTTATAAGACGCCAGCACTAATGCCTCTTCCCGGATTTCCTTTCCGCTCAATTCGCCCGTCTTAATTCCATTCGATAGTACGATTACACGGTCCGCGATTGAGATAATTTCCTTTAGCTCAGAGGAAATAACAATAATAGAAAGTCCCTGCTCCGCATATTGATTGATGATATCGAATACCTCTGTCTTTGCACCGATATCGATTCCTCTGCTGGGCTCATCCATTAACAGAATTTCAGGATTTGTCAAAATACCCTTTCCTATAACGACCTTTTGCTGATTTCCTCCGGACAGGGACAGAATCTGAAGCCTTTTATCCGCCACCTTGATATGGATATCCTTTATCTGGGATTCCACCATTTCATTTTCCTTTTTAAAGTCCACAAAGCCATATTTCGTATAATTTTTGAGTGCAGACAACGAGCAGTTTCGCCCGATATCCATCGTCTGCACCAGCCCCTCCCGCTGACGGTCCTCCGGAACGAGCGCAAAGCCTCTGTCAATCTGACCGGAAATGGACTTGATATCCATCTTCTTGCCCTCAAGATACATATCTCCGGTATGCTCAGGCCTAAGTCCCATTATGCATTCAAAAACCTCAGTGCGTCCCGCGCCCATCAAACCGTAAATACCGAGAATTTCTCCTTTTTTCAGCTCGAGGCTCACATCCTTAAGCAAATATCCGCCACCGCTTTTCGGCAGTGTCAGTCCCTTGACCTCCAATACATTTTCCCGCTTAGTCCAGTCGATTTCCCTATCCTTTTTAGGATAGGACTTTCCTTCCCCTGTCATCTGCTTGACGATCCACGGAACATCTATATCACAGACGTCGGCATCTGCCACATATTTGCCATCCCGGAGGATGGTTACATGGTCTCCTATCTGCATGATTTCCTCTAACCGATGGGATATGTATACAATGGAGATTCCCTGCGCCGTCAACTCCCTCATAATCTTAAAGAGAACCTGGACCTCCTGCTCCGAAAGCGACGAAGTAGGTTCATCCATGATCAATATCTTCAGATCATCTTCTATGAGATTGCGCGCAATCTCTATCATCTGCTGCTGTCCCACCCTAAGATCCCCTACCAAAGTCTCCACCGGGATGGGGTATTCCAATCTTGCCAGGATCTTTTCCGATTGCTCTTTATGGTATTTATTATCCATTCCGAGCCCTTTTTTCTTTTCCTTCGCCATAAAAATATTCTGAAAAACCGGAAGGTTGGGAAATAGATTCAGCTCTTGATGGATAATGCCGATTCCATACTTTCTCGCTTCCGTCGTATCCTTAAAACGGACTTCCTCCTCGCCCATATAGAGCTTTCCCTCACTGGGCTGTTCGATCCCGGCGATCAGCTTCATAAGCGTAGATTTACCGGCACCGTTTTCACCGATCAATACGTTCACTTTTCCCGTAAGCAGATCAAAATCCACGTGATCCAATGCCTTTGTACCGGGATATATTTTACTGACGTCCTCTGCATGAAAACAGACTCCCTCTTTACACATATTTGCCATACCGAATACCTCCTGCCTTTATTTTACGGTTAGTTTTATCGGTGTAATCAACAATTCTTCGTTTCCATTTTCCGTAAAAGTACCTATGAAATCTATAGATTTCCCGGTAAGTTCTGCAGGATTCGCAGGTTGAATTACATTGCTGTCGATCATGGAATGCAGTTCCTTGGAAATCGCTGCCCATTCCTCCTGGTTGGTATAATCTCCGAAGTCGATGATGTCCAGAGCATCTCTCGTAGAGGAACCTTTGTAAATGCTTCCTATCTGGAGCTTTATGATTTCCGCTCCGTCATAACCGTCCAGCTTAACCGTCATATATCCTGCCTTCTTTTCCTGATTTACCTCTAATACCGTGCCGCTTCCTTTTACCGCATAGCTGATGCTTCCGGTCTTTCCTTCGGCATATGTGGAGGCAAGCGATTTCAAATCACCGTTCGCTTCCGTCAGCATGGCAGCGATGTCCAGCGCATTTTCTTCAATATTCGCCTGTGCGCTTTCCCATAATCCGGAAACGCTTTCACCGGCATTGAATTCGACTTTACCGGTATACTTTCCTTCTTCACCGTTTTTTACGACCTTTACGCACCCCGTCATAGTCGTGATTACCAGAACACTTACGATAGCTAGGGATATTAATCTCCTTTTCATGGCGCTCTCCTATCTTATCATTTATACTTACGGCCGGTTTACCGGCCTGATTTACCTAAAAACTATACTACCATCAATTGACAAGGTCTCACACTTTCGCATAAGAATAGATCATATGATTCAGTGCGTGTAAGACCTCGTCAATCGATGATATTTAAATAAGGATAAAATGGGAGCTATCAGAAGCCTTTCGGCTTCCGATACCCCATCATGAATGCTATTCGGAATATACGAATGTTTTTAAATTGGCAACGTTATCTGCCGTAATTGCAAGGCAATCTACCAATTGTTTTTCTTCCAATCCCGTAGTTCCTTCTTTTAAGTATTTATCAGCCTGCTCTACTGCCATTTCTGCGATAAGAGCGCATTGCTGAAGGGCGGTACCCGTCATCTTGCCTTCCTTAATTAAAGCCGCTGCTTCGTCAGAACCATCCACGCCGATAATCTTGATATCGCTTCTGCCTGCTGCCGCGCAAGCCTCTGCCGCTCCTACTGCCATCGTGTCATTGCCGCAGATAATACCGGTTATCTCCGGATTAGACTGCAGGATAGTCTCTGTCTTTTCATATCCCTGTGTCTGCTCCCAGTTTGCAGTCTGAACCGCTACGCACTCCAAGGTATCATACTGGTCGATTACTTCATGGAAAGCTGCCGATCGAACACCTGCATTGGTATCGGATTCCTTGCCCAACAACTCAGCATATTTGCCTTCTTCGCCCATAGCTTCCACCCAGGCTTCTGCAATCGCTTTTGCTCCCTGATAGTTATTTGCAACAATCTGGGAAATAGCAACGCCTTCCTGATTAATTTCCCGATCGATCAAGAAAGTAGGAATTCCCGCATCTCGCGCTTTCTGAACTGCTTCTACCGTAGCATCCGCTCCTGCATTATCACAGATAATTGCCGCCGCTTTATCCGCAATGGCATTATCGAACAGCTCTAACTGCTTTGTAGGGTCATCATCATGTGACGCAGCCTTTACTTCATAACCTAATTCCGTCGCTTTTGCGCTTGCCGTATCCGCTTCCGTCTTGAAGAACGGATTGGAATGTGAAGGCGTGATAATATAAATAATATTGGAACCTCCCCCTGGAAGAACCTCTGTGGTCGATTCTGCGCTCTCTTCGGTAGTTTCTGTCTGTTCTTCTGCCGGCGCCTGTTCCTGTGCCGGTGCCTCAGTTTCCGCCGGTGCCTGCGCCGGCGCCTCTGTTGCAGCTGATCCTCCGCAGCCTGCCAGCATGGTTACAGCCATTGCTGCACTCAGTAATACTCCTAACATTTTCTTCTTCATTTCTTGTCCTCCTTGATAAATATATAGTTTTATTTATACAGCCGTCCTTCTCATATGAAGCGGCCTAGATTACGGGCTTTGCCCGGAAATCTCATGTTATTTGGTAA
>JAEWPN010000059.1 GCA_023399455.1 Bacillota bacterium | reverse complement strand
ATCTGAAGAAACTGGCAATGTGGCGTTGGAAAGAGCGCCATTTTAGCTCTGTTTTTATAACATTTTACGTAATAATTAGAAATAACCCTGTTTTCGCATATTGAAAACGGGGTTATTTGACAGTCTGAAAGGACTGCAAACACAGCAGTCCTTTTTTCTATCCGTAATAGATGCACTCAAAACATCCGATATCAAATTCAACATATTATATACTTTTTGCTGCTCCACTATGTGACTCATATGAAAATCCCAATTACGGCACGATTCTTTTTTGGGGCATTAAAATTTGATAATTCTGGGTTCTAAGGTATAAGAATAAAACGTTGCTGTTACATCTTCCAAATACAGTACCTCCATAAGATTATCATCTACAGTATACATATTACTCAAAACAGATGCATTCTCATCCATCATGGCTTGGCGTGCATCACGACGATTATCATGAATTGCTTTGCCTTCAATACGGAGCCATGTTCCTTTGCTCATTCCGCAGATTTCCACTTTTGCATTATTAAGCATTTGTGCATAGACCTTTTTTTGGTTGTTGGTAACGATGTACAGTTTGTCCTCAAATTCACTCACTGCTCCAAATGGACGAACACGAGGCTGGTCGCCTTCGTTAGTTGCGAGGTAAAAAGTTCCGCAAGATCTTAGAAATTCTAAAACTTCATTCATGGTGATTGCTCCTTTACATTTTGTGTGGTATTCTTGACTATAGGTTTATTATAAAGAGTAAGAGCAAAAAAGCAATTACGATATTTTATGATACTAGTATTAGAAAGGATACTGTGATGGCAAAAAAAGAACTGTTTGGCTTTTGCCCATATGTGACTTCGCAAAAAGTGCTAACGGGCAAGTGGTCGATGTATATTATGTATTTATTGTCGCTGGAACCTGCGACACGTTTTAACGAGCTGCAAAGGAAAATGCCGGAAAATATGACACACACGACATTATCAAGGCAACTTAAAATGCTGGAAGATGAAGGATTGATCATCAGAAAAGTATACTCTGAAATTCCGCCCAAGGTGGAATATTCCCTTAGCGATATAGGAAAAAAGTTTGAAGTGGTTTTAAATGCCTTATGCAAATGGGGAGACGAGTATATAGAATATCTGAATAGTAGAAATTAATTAACGATTATAATATTAAATTTAAAAAATTAGAATAAGGAGAAAGACAATGATAGGGTTTTCGATGATCTTCTTTTTAATACTTTTAGTCGGAATAATATTAGCCATTGTTGGTTTAATAAAGAAAAGTATTCTTCTCAAAGTCATAGGTATTTTGCTAAGTGCTGGAGCAATTATATTATTTTTAAATATAGCAATGTTTGGATGTTAATGCAGAAATTAATAAGCGCGCAAATGCATTGAAATTGTTGGAATTTGTTGATGCACAAGTATTAAATGGATATGATGAACTCGTAAAAACAGGGGAACAGTATTATACTGACGCAACCATGATTGATGATATTGTAAAGGATGTATTGAAATGTTCTATCGAAAGCAGATTATTAAAAGTAATGAAAAGGGAGCCGGCTATGGGCTCCCTTAATAGACTCTATATTCACAAATTAACCTATTGTATTCTTCGTCTTTATAGCATTGCATGTAAATTTTTATCATATATGAAAAATTTTTTTGTAATATATATTTTGATAGAGTATAATAAACATGTTTTTTTATTTTACCATCAATTGACAGCTTGTGAAAAGACTTGCAAAGGAGAACTGAGATGAGGTACAAGATAGGCAAAAGTAAGATGAATGATTTAGACGAAGCAGTAAAAGAAGCAAATTTAGAATCCGGCAGCCCCAAATTGATTTTATTCTTTTCAGGAGTAGATAAATTTGCAGATCATGCCAAAGCAATTAAAGAGAGGTTTCCGGAAGCCATAACCATGGGAGCGACCACCTTTGCGGCGTTCTGCAAAGATGGAGCTTATAAGGACACCTTATTATTGTTAGCTTTCGAGGAGGGTATCAGATGCGAAGCCTCCCTTTTGGAGGACGCTGATAAATATGCGCTGAAATATGTGGAGCGTGTAGAGCGGTGCGCGTCCTCCTTCCATAAGCCGGAGAATACGATGTGTCTTGAGTTCTCCAGCGCATTGATTAGCTGTGAAGAACTGGTATTGTCTACCTTGAATGCCGTATTATCCAAAAAGAAAATACCGGTGTTCGGCGGTTCTTCCGGAGATAAGGGAAGGGCGGAAAAGACACTCATTTCCTTAAACGGCGAGGTTTATCAAGATGCTTGTGTTTTTGTGATCATAGAAAATCTGGGCGGCAAGATTAGATTCTACCGTGAAAATATTTATAAACCTACCAAGCGTTATTTTAAATCTACCAAGGTAGATGTGAGAAACCGGATTGTATATGAATACAACAACAAGCCCGCTGCCAAAGTAATTGCAGAGGCTTTGGAAACCACTGTGGATAAGCTTCCCCAATATTTAGACAGCTATCCAATGGGACGGATTATCGGAAACGAAATGTATATCGTGGCTAATAATTCTGTGGTAGAAGGCAGCGCTATGCAGTATCATGCCAGAATTTACAACAACTCTCAAATCGTTTTGCTGGAACCTGATGATTATAAGAAAGTAATAAGGGATACTCTGGAACAGGTAAAAAAAGAATGCGGAAAGCCCAGCTTAACCATAATGGTCAATTGCCTTGCCAGATCCATGCTCTTTGAATCCAATGGATATTTGAACGATTTCGCATCCGATGTAGGAAGCGCTCTGGGAAATTTCGTAGGATTTGCAGGATACGGCGAACAGTTGAACGACCAGCATTTTAATCAGACAATGGTACTTGCGGTATTTGAATAGGAGGAAAAGGCATGAGTTGGTTTAAAAGGAACAAGACGGACGAGCGGATGACGGAGGGCGGGGCTGCCGCAGTAGAAACAGCGGATAAAACAGTGGAAAAAAGCTTGCAGTTCGGTGTCTTACATATAGAAGAAAAAATTGAACAATTAATGCAGGAGGAGGTAGAGGTCTCCAAATATATGGACGATATATCAGGTACCTTCTCTCAAATCGGAAGCATTAATACTATGATAGCGGATATCAATGAGGATTTTAAGGATTTCAATTCCTACGCGAACCAGATTCATGAGATAATTCAGCGTTCCGACGCCGTAATAGAACAGACGGAGACTAATGTGGAGGAGTTGACGGAAAACATACATAGCACCAATGAGCAGATGGATTCCATCAACCTCGTTTTTAAGCGTCTGGAAAAAGACTTCGAGAATATTCAGAATATGTCTAACGGGATCACCGGGATTGCATCTCAAACCAATCTGTTGGCGCTGAACGCCTCTATAGAAGCTGCCAGAGCAGGAGATGCCGGAAGGGGGTTTGCCGTTGTTGCCGAGCAGATACGTGAGCTCTCTTCCTCCACGAAGCAACTGGTGGATGGAATTAACGGAAGCATTCAAGCGTTGTTCGTAAGCATTAATGATGTCAATGAAGAGCTTTCGGCATCTCAGACTGCCAGCCTGACAAATCTGGAAAAAGCAGGTGCTGTTCAGAATAACATAAAGCAGGTCAGCGATTGCACCGGAGAAGTAAAGAATTTCAGCAATTACATTATTGAGGGCATCGACAAAACCAGTTCCAGAATCAATGGTGCGGCAAAGGGAGTAGGCTCTATTTCGGACGTTGTGGATTCCTTCGGAGAGAAACTGGAGATTTTGGATGCAAAGATAAGCAAAAAGTCAAGCATCGTATGCAGCGTTATCGATTTCCTGCAGCAAATGGAAAATATGCTTGCGAAACTTGTAAAATAATCATAGTCATGAGAGAAAATCCCTGTCGGCAGACAGGGATTTGTTTTGTAGTGCGCCCGGCGGGCGCACGTTTCAACGGGTGTAAGTCCCGAGTCCGCCCGGTAGTGGGAAGGACATAGCCAATGGCAAGGGTGTCGTGGGTGACTACGAATCTGAAGGAAGCCGGATGGCAA
>JAEWPN010000039.1 GCA_023399455.1 Bacillota bacterium | reverse complement strand
CGCGCCAAACATAACAGAAAACAAATATCCAGAGAAAGAACTTCTAAATATTTACATAGGCGCAGTCATTCTTTTTGTTTTGGTCATATTGACCAGAATGTATTTATAAAGGACCTTTTGACACCCTGATCCTATAAGATAAAAAAACAGCCCGGACATTCATCCGGGCCATGTTTTTATTGACAACCTAAGTTTAAATACTGACATATAGCTTTATATAACTCGGAACAGCTACTTAAATTTAAACACATAGTTTCGTCCTCCTTATTGCTTATTTTGTTTATTTTGTTTTATTCGTATTAACTGATTACAAATAGATTGTAACAATTCTGTAATATTTACGCAATAGGAGATAAATGGTAAAAAACTTTTAAATAAAAAAATATGGCCCGGACATTCATCCAGGCCATGCTTTTTATTGACAACCTAAGCTTAAATACTGACATATAGCTTTATATAACTCGGAACAGCTACTTAAATTTAAACACATAGTTTCGTCCTCCTTATTGTTTTTTTTATTTTTTTGTTTTATTCGTATTAGCTAACTACAAATAGATTGTAACAATTCCGTAACAATTAAACAATAGGAGATAAATGGTAATAACACTAGAGAATTGCCTTTCGAAGCTTAGCTTTAATTCTTTGGAGCGCATTGTCCGTAGACTTTTCATCTTTTCCGAGCACCTTCGCTATCTGCACGTAGCTCATTCCTGTAATATAAAGATCCAGCACTTGTTTTTCAAAAATGCTGAGCTCTCTTTCTATGGTTTTTTCCAGGTTTTCCACATTTTCCTTATCAATCACCATTTCCTCCGGGCTAAGCTCTGCCTTGGAGGCAAGGACATTTAAAAGCTCTGCCTCTTCACTTCCCGGTTCATCTTTCGATTTGACACTGCTGTACAGCGAAATATAGGTGTTTAAGGGCGCGTGCTTCTGCCTTACCGATGCTTGTACTGCCGTGTACATCTGTCTGGATATACATAAATCCGCGAAGGTAAAAAAGCTGGCATCTCTTCCGCTGTCATAATCCCGTATCGCCTTGAAAAGCCCTATCATTCCTTCCTGAATCAGGTCTTCGCTGTCGGCACCCAGAATATACATGGATTTCGCCTTGCTCTTTACCAGATTCTTGTATTTATCCATGATATAATCGGTAATATTCTCTTCACCGTCTCTCAGACGTAAAATCAATTCTTCATCGCCATTTTGTTCATAGGAATCCATCATATACCCTCCTATTATAACAAGCCGCTTGCAATCTGATCGTTGCCGAAAGATTTATTAATTAATAATAATCGCTTCACCGCCGTATTCATAACTATTCTTCGTTTCCTGTTTCTTATTTGTACTGTCTTCACCACCCGATACAGGGGCAGACCCTTGGGGTGTGGATGTCTCGCTTTGTGCCGGTGGCGTAGTGACGATTACGGCGCTGTCAGCTGCCTTTTTATTATTTTCTTCTATCTGCCGTAATTCTTCCGCACTTAAGGGTTCTTCCCCGGTAAGCGCTTCTTCATTCCCCTGAATCTCTGTATTCATGGTATTTCCGGACACTTCATTGCCGCTCACTGCCGATTCGGTTCCGTTGCCGCTGACTGTCTCACCCTCAGGGGAATTCCCGCTGACAGTACCAAGCAAAGCATCGTTTTCCATAATATGGATAACCTCGCTTGCAAAATGTTCCGCAAGAATCTGATAACCCGCCGGATTACCATGTACTCCGTCCGGCATATAGGAGGAAATAATCTGAGAATCATGAGTATCGAGAATATTGGAATTATATAGATCAATCACATCGATGCCATATTCCGCCGCCAGCTCCTTGACCGCATTCGCAAACAAGCTCTGCGGAAGGAGATAGTCTCTCTGACTCATCAAGTAATCATGTAAAATATTAGGCAAAGGAGTAGCGAATATAATCTTCGCGTCAGGATAATTCCCCTTTAATCCTCTCATCAGTTCATCCACATCGCCGTAAAACGTCCGTGGCTTCCGTTCATTTATGTTTCCTATCTCGTCAATTGAAGCTGAAAATCCGTCGTTAGTGCCTCCCATAACGAGAATAACATCCGAATCCTCCGGAATCTCTTCATAGCGGTCAACAAAAGCCTCGTCCCAGTAACGTCCGTAGGAGGAACCACCGATTCCTAAATTATAAACCTCTTCCGCATTTAATATGCTTTTCAACACAGAAGGATAAGCATACTTCTGATAATCTTCAATATCCTTCATATTGTCGCCTGCCGTAAGGCTGTCTCCGAGACAAGCGATCTTCATACCTGAGAAATCAATCGTTCCATTGGAAATCACCGCCTTATCCTCTCCATTTACCATCATGGTTTCCAGATAGGAGGCACGAATATTTCTTTTTTCCTCTAAAGTGGTCTCCGTTTCTTCATGCTGGAATGAGATCACCTGACCATCCACCACTGCATTTCCTGATATGGTCTCTTGCCCGTCTTCTGTTGTTATTCCATTTCCCGATACAGTTTCCTGAGGTGCCTCTGCCGGCGCATTTCCCGATATGGTTTCCTGCCCGTCGTCTGTGGCTATTCCATTTCCCGATGTGGTTTCCGTCGGATTGACCTCTTGCGTTTCCGGCAAAGCTGCATCATTAACTGAAACGCCGGTTGATGCATCAATATCCTGCGATCTGGCCTTTTCAGGTATATCTATTATAATTGCAGAGTCCTCGCCGTACGATTCATCCGCAGACTGTCCATTTTCCGTTACTGACTGTCCCTGCTCCGCTACTTCTTCCGTCTGCTGTCCATCCGTTACTACAGAATCCGACATCGCTTCCTGCACAGGCGGTTCCTGAACCGGTTGGCCTTGTCCGGCCGCGTTATTTATTTTTTCATCCAAAAATTTCTGTAATGCTTCACCGTCCTCGGACAGTTCCTTAATCTGCGTCTGCATATCGTTTATTTCCGACTGCACTTCCTGATTCCTCACATCCAGCTCTTCCTGATGTATTCTTTCTTTATACAAAGTATAGCCCTTGTAAATCAACAATGCAGCAAGGATTACAGCTAATATAGCCATAATCCAAAATAAAATTTTCTGAATACGATACGAATCCCTTTTCATAAATTACCCCTAATTATTATTTTACAGCCTATGCAGCCTGCGGTTATTAAATCATACGCTGTCTGACTATTTCATAAGCGAGAACTCCTGCCGCCACCGATGCATTCAAGGAATCGATGTCACCCCTCATGGGAATGGACGCTATGAAATCGCACTTTTCTCTTACCAGTCTGCCTACGCCCTCTCCTTCATTTCCTATCACAAGGCCAATGGGGCCCTTCAAATCCAGCTTATACATAGAGGTTCCCTCCATGTCGGCACAGACAAACCACAATCCGAGCTTCTTCAAATCTTCGATCGTCTTGGTCAGGTTGGTAACCTTCGCCACCGGCGTATAGTTCAACGCTCCCGCCGAAGTGCGCGCTACCGTAGCCGTTAGCCCGGCTGCCCGGTTCTTCGGGATAATAACGCCATGAGCCCCTGCCAGATTCGCCGTCCTGATAATTGCACCCAGATTGTGAGGATCCTCGATATTATCCAGCAGGAAAATAAAAGGATGCTCTCCCTTTTTCTCTGCCGCCCTCAGTATATCCTCCACCTCCGCATATTCGTATGCGGCGGCATAAGCGATTACCCCTTGGTGTTTCCCGGTCTCCGACATCTGATCCAGCCTGTCTCTCGTTACGAACTTGACGATAGCATTCTGCTTTTTCGCCTCTCTTTTTATCGTCATAATAGGCCCGTCCTGACATCCGTCCAGTATAAATATTTTATCTATCGGTTTTCCGCAACGGAATGCCTCTATGACCGCATTTCTTCCTTCAATGGTAAATTCCTCGTATCTCATATTTCAAATATCCTGCCTCATCCGGTTATATAAACCTATTTAATTATATCTCATATCTTTTCCGAACATCCAGAGCTTTTGGGAAAATTAAGCTTTTCTTAAACAAATATTCATATTATATTATAGCATAATATCTGCAGCAATAAATACAGTCATATTTACAGTAACTTTTTGTCATTATATTTACAACTCTATGCTTATCTTATGTAAACCCAACTTTACCAGTTCAATTATCCGGTCCATATTATCCTGAAGATAGAGGTAGCCGAGCAAAGCCTCCACTCCCGTCGCCTTTCGATAATCGTTCAGTGTGGCGTTCTTCGCCTTCGTATACGACTTAGCATTTCTGCCCCGTCTGTATACCGCCAGCTCTTCCTCCGTCAGCTCCTCCTGCAAGGCATCCCCCATAGCCGCCTGCGTAGCAGCATTCACGTATTTTACCGCCATCTTGTGCAGATTGTTGGCTGAACGATTACCTCGCTCTACCACAACCGTCCTTACAATGACATCATAAATACTATCTCCGATATAAGCAAGCGCAAGAGGCGAATATTCTTTAATATCCACCTCTTTACAGTTAAATTCCCTTTTTAGTTTTACAATTAAACTCTCTTCCATTTAACACCTTCGCGGGTATCTTCCAGAAGAATACCCTTATTCAGCAATTCGACGCGGATTTCATCCGCCCTCGCAAAGTTCTTCTCTTTTCGTGCCGTCTGCCTCTCCTCGATAAGCTTTTCAATATCAGCACTTGGAAGCTCTTCATTCTTCTCTACGATAAGGCCGCAGATATCGGACAGCTTTACAATTTCCTCCTTAAGCGCCTTTATAAATTCCGCCGTATTCGATGCGCTTACGTTGGTATTGATGAATTTTACCAGCTCGAAAATTACGGAAATCGCATCCGCCGTATTGAAGTCATCGTCCATGGCCTCATCGAACTTCCATACGAAATCCTCAGCCACTTTTTGCAATTCCTTCTCCTCCGCGCTCATAGGTTCCGCAGACGCATTTTCCAGCAGATAGCTTAGGTTGCTTACGCTGGTCACGATTCTCTCATATCCGCTCTTCGCCGCATTCATCAAATCCGCACTGAAATTCAACGGACTTCTGTAATGCGCGGACAACATGAAGAATCTCAGCACCTGCAAGTCATATTTCTCAGCGATGTCTCTTACCGAAAAGAAATTACCCGCGGATTTGGACATCTTTCTATTATCAATATTGAGAAAGGCATTGTGCATCCAATATCTGGCAAAGGTTTTGCCGTTCGCAGCCTCGGACTGCGCGATTTCATTTTCATGATGAGGAAAAACAAGATCCTCGCCGCCTGCGTGGATGTCGATTTCATCTCCCAGGTATTTCTTACTCATCACCGAACATTCTATATGCCAGCCAGGACGTCCATTGCACCAAGGCGACACCCAGTACGGCTCGTTACTCTTCTTCGGCTTCCAGAGAACGAAATCCAGGGGATCCTCTTTCTGATCCTCTCCCGACACGCGCAGAGACCGATTCCCGCCCTGCAAATCGTCCAGATTCTTATGAGAAAGCTTTCCGTATTCCTTGAATTTACGAGTTTTAAAATACACGGTACCATCCGCGGCCTTATATGCAAAGCCCTTTTCGATCAGACTTGCTATCATTTCCAGCATACCATCGATTTCGTTGGTCGCAAGAGGATGTGTGGTGGCCGGCCTTACGTTCATCGCTGCCATATCCTTCTTACATTCCGCAATATACCTTTCGGAAATTACCGCAGCTT
Organism: Bacillota bacterium; assembly: GCA_023399455.1. Taxonomy (GTDB): domain Bacteria; phylum Bacillota; class Clostridia; order Lachnospirales; family Lachnospiraceae; genus Kineothrix; species Kineothrix sedimenti. The sequence goes on along the minus strand of JAEWPN010000039.1, from coordinate 72,574 downwards.
CCACACCCTCATCTAACGCCTTTTTAATAATTTTGTCATCCACATCGGTGAAATTGGAAACGAAATTCACCTCGTAACCTTTATGTTCCATATAACGTCTAACAGTATCGAACACGATCATCGGCCTTGCGTTACCGATATGAATCAAGTTGTAGACGGTAGGTCCGCAGACATACATCTTTACTTTTCCAGGCTCTATCGGCACGAATTCTTCTTTTTTCTTGGATAACGTATTATAAATTTTCATTTCTCTTAACCTTTCTCATTTACTCATAAGACATTTTTCTTTTAATTATGTTTTTTCCTGCTCTGTACGCATCTGCCGTCTCAGCTCTCTCATAGAAGCCTCCAGCTCTAATATGCGGTTTGCCAGCTCGCTGTTCTCACGCTGCAATCCGGCTATATCCTCTTTTACCGGATCCGGAAGATTGATCTGGTCCATCTCTTCCTGCGGCAGTGCCTGATTATTTCTTTTCACCACCCGTCCCGGAACGCCTACTACCGTAGAGCCTGCCGGAACCTCCTCCAAAACAACGCTGCCCGCACCTATTTTAGAATTATCTCCAATTTTAAAGGAGCCTAACACCTTGGCTCCGGCGCTTATCATTACATTATTTCCTACGGTGGGATGTCTTTTCCCGCATTCTTTTCCGGTGCCTCCCAGCGTAACTCCCTGATACAGCGTCACATTATCGCCGATAATCGTCGTCTCTCCGATGATAACTCCGTGTCCGTGGTCAATGAAAAAGCCTTTTCCAATCTGTGCTCCCGGATGGATCTCGATTCCCGTCTTGCGAACACCTCGCTGGGATACCCATCTGGCAAGAAAATAATGTTTTTTTAGATACAATTTGTGCGCCAGCCTGTAATGGAGCATTACCTTGAAGCTGGGATATAAAAAAACCTCCATTGAACTATGAATTGCCGGGTCACGTTCTCTGATTACGGCAATTTCTTCCCGCACTCTTTTTAGAAACCCCATATCATTCCTCCATATCAAAAAAACTTCGTCCTCCTAAGAATATAAATTATAAGAGACGAAGTTATCCGCGGTTCCACTCTAATTAAAGACGATCAAAAATCATCTTTCCCTTGTGTAGCGTAACGTGCTTTTCCGTACCCGGATACTCAAAATTCTTCTTTCTCCGGATCAGCTCACAAATGCACTTGGGTTATCTTCGTATCGGGACTGCTTTCAGCCGATGACATTCCCTCTCTGGCATCGTCAGATAACTTACTCTTTTTGTTCGAAGCCTTTATCCTATTAAGACGAAGCATAATTCTTATTTCAGCATATGCAAAAACCCTGTATTTGTCAATACATTTTTACGTACTGCCCATATTTGCGGACATCGGCAGCATGGCAGCTGACGCTTAGGCGAATGCCAGTTTCCAGATATTCCTGCTCGAATACCTGAGCGTTTTCCATGAAATATGATACAAGCTGCCCCTTATCATAAGGGATCAAAAATTCAGCCGGCACATAGTCCGCATAAACAACCTGCAAAATCATCTCGGTCAGTTCTAAAAGTCCTTGCCCGCTCTTTGCCGACATGTAGATTTTATTATCTCCTACCCGTTTGGGCAAGGAATCCATACCGCATAAATCGGCCTTATTATAAATATAAATGACGGGAATATTCACAGCGCCTATCTCCTGCAAGGTCTCTTCCGTCACCCTTATCTGGTGTTTGTAATCTTTATCCGAATAATCGATGACGTATAAAAGCAAATCTGCGTTCTTGACCTCCTCCAAGGTAGAACGGAAGGCCTTTACCAGTCCGTGAGGCAGCTTGTGGATAAAGCCTACCGTATCGGACAGAAGAAATTCCTTATTATTTCCCGTATTGATATTTCTGACAGTGGTATCCAGCGTGGCAAACAGCATATCTTTTTCCAGGACCTTCTTCTCCTCGTCCTGTAAATATTGCTCTATCATAGCATTCATCAGGGTAGACTTTCCGGCGTTGGTATATCCTACCAGAGAAACCTTGGGAATTCTCGCCGACAGTCTGCGCTTGCTCTGGACTTCTCTTTCTTTGGAAACCTCTTCCAGTTCCCTTCTGAGCTCCACGAGACGCTTCTCAATTTTTCGTCTGTCCAGTTCCAGCTTCTTCTCGCCGGCGCCCTTGCTGCTCATACTGCCGCTGGCGCCGCCCTGCCTCGTTAAAGCCTCATGCATTCCTACCAAGCGGGACAAAAGATATTGCAGCCTTGCCGTCTCCACCTGCAGTTTAGCCTCTCTCGTCTTCGCCCTTTTGGAAAAAATGTCCAGAATCAGAGTTGTTCTGTCCAGCACCGGCTTCTCCAGTTCCTTTTGAAGGTTACGAAGCTGGGAGGGTGTTAACGAATCATCGAAAATAACGATATCCACCTCCAAGGCTTTCGCATATTCCTTGACCTCCTGCACCTTACCGGTTCCAATATAATGAGCCTTATTCACTGCTTCCATCTTCTGCGTCACTACACCCGCCACGGCCATATAACAAGCCTTTGCGAGCTCTCCAAGCTCTGCCATGGAACGGTCGAAGTTCTCATCTTCACCAGTATCTAATCCTACTAACAGAGCCTTTTCCCATTCCTGAGGCTCCGGTTTAAATATTTCGTCTTCCATATCATGCCTTTCTTTATATAGTGCAAGCTTTTTCGAAACCCGTATTCTATACAATCTCATTAATAAATACACGGGAAAATAATCTTACAGCCTCTAGTTTACATAATTCTATATCCTTTTGCTCACCCTGCGGCAATTCAAAGCAATCCTCCGGCGGACGATAGCCGAATATCCATGAGGTCAGCCGATCTATCGTTGTAGAACAGGAGACTTCCGCTCCGGCATCCTGGCGTTTGTGTACATTGGCTTCTCCGTGTCCCACAGAACATTCCCATATGCCGTTGTTTTCTTCCAGCATCGGGTCATTAATCCGAATAGTTAACATAACATCTCCACTGTCATCCTCTTCTCGACAAGCATCGTACGTTTTTTTTCTTAGCAAAGACAGCATTGATTTCACATTTATGATTCTTGCCATAATGATCGGTCTGTCTTCCACTTCCACCAGGAAACTGCTCTTTTTACAGAAATCATCATCATCGAACAGTGCCTCTTGAATATCCGTTTCCTGCCCTTCCTGCGTATATAGAAAATACCCGGTTATTTTCCTGCCTCTGTCTTTGGTCTGCAGTTCCTGCGAGTGGGATGCTGCTTTGCTTTCCGGTTCTCGCAGCAGATATATGACTCCATTTTGCACTTCCAGCTCCTTAATCAGCGTATCGTAATAAGCCTCGTCTCTTCGCATGAATACGTCGTAGTTTTCCTTCAAATGCGAGTTTGCATAATCCAATAATTGAGGAATCTCGCGCCTCTGCAAAACTGATATTTCCCAAGGTCTTAGCGAATTGTCGGAAGATGCGTCTTTTATCGTTTCCTGACGATCTAATACCTTCACTTTATATTTCTTTTTATTATAAATATAGACGAACTGGAAAGGCTCATAAATTTTCGGACTGGCAGGCATCAAAAAAGCAAAGGGCTGTTTCTTCTCATACATATAACCCATGGAAGCCTTCAGCAGTTCTCTCATATACCCTCTATGGCGGTATTTCTCCTCCGTAGCCACCCCAACGATATAATTTATTTCCAATGAAGTGAAGGTATCTCCTATCCGCATTTCCATGGCATAAGGCGACAAGTAAAGCATTGCAGCCGGAGTTTCACTTTTTAAATCCATTGCTGCCGGCTCTTCTGACTCGTCCATATCGGGGTATCGTACAAAGGCCCGGTTTCGCTCTGCCTTTTCTTCAAAATAATAGTCTGTAAATTTACGGGAATCTTCGGAAAATACCCGCTCCCACAAAGCTCTGAGCGCAAGGCATTCTTTTCCCTTTAATTCTTTTATCATATTTCTGATCATGCTCCTTCTAAACTTACCGGTGAGGGCAGCCGCCGCATCCTGCACACTTATCCTGGGAGGCCATATCCTGTGTGTAATAGTTCATCGGGCTTGTGAGCAGGCAGATCGCTTGTGAAGAAATTCCTTCTCCGGTTCCTGTAAAGCCTAAGCCTTCTTCTGTCGTAGCCTTCACATTAACCTGCTCAATCTCAATACCGAGCGCATGCGCGATATTCGCCCTCATGGTGTCGATATAGGGACGCATCTTCGGAGCCTGTGCGATGATGGTCGCATCGATGTTCTCTATTAAAAAGCAGTTTTCTTCCAGCCGCTTTCCTACTTCTTCCAACAGCTTTATGGATGAGACACCTTCATAAGCCGGGTCTGTATCAGGAAACAGCTTTCCTATATCGCCTAAAGAAGCGGCGCCCAGCAGGGCATCCATAACGGCATGTGTAAGGACATCTGCGTCCGAATGCCCAAGGAGTCCTTTTTCATAAGGGATGTCAACCCCTCCTATAATCAAGGGACGGTTTTCTATTAATTTATGAACGTCGTAACCCATTCCGATTCTCATATCTATTTTATCCTTTCTTATTGCTTGTTTATTCAGGGTGTGTACAGTACCGAAATTAGAACTAAGCGTTACCAAATAATGTCCGGTATAGCGCCGTGAAATGATTATAGCATTCTTTTCATTAAATAGGAATGAATTTATTGAAGTATATTTTTCGATTACCGTAAAACAGTCTCAATAAAAAGAATTGCCGCTCTATGGATATTTATCCATAAAACGGCAGTCCTTTTTTACTTTTAACAGAGACTATTCATTTTTAAGACCTGCGGTCAGCCTGCAATTCTTAACTGTAAGCTTTCCTTCCGTGGCAAACAAGGATAACGCCTCTCCCATTTTAGAATATATCCTGGTATTCAGCGCCACACCGTCTACATACAAAGTAGCAATCGTATCGTCTACAATCATCTGCAGATAATAACTTCTGTGCGCTTCCAGCTCAATCGGCCGTTCCAATCCGATATTCTGGTTTGCCGGCCACGGCCAATTCGGGCACTTCTCAAATACATAGCGGTTTTCCGGTATCTGGAAGATAAATTGGTAAGACTCCGCATTTTCTTCGTTTTCATAGAACCTCACTCCGAAAGAACGAGTTCCTGCAGCGAATTCGATATCTGCCTCCCACTTAAAGATATCTCCGGTATTTCGGAATACAACAGTCTCCGTTCGTACACCCGGCGTATTGATTTCAAAATCTTTCGCCGCTTTTTCGTCCCGAAACGCATTCCAAACCGTATCGGGAATCTTTACTCCCAGTGTACCGTCTTCCCTCTGATATACCTCATGGGCTACAAAAGTTCCGGCCCACTGGAAGTTCTTGTTATCGTCGCAGTCCTCCTTGGTAGGGACCCAGCCGAATAAAATACGCTGTCCGTTCAGGCAGAAAGTCCTTCCGGCATAATATGCACGACCGTCAAAAGCATCATCCTCCGGCGCCAGCCACGGACCTTCCAGACTCTTGCTCATACGATAAATCATCTTGCTTCTGTCGCTGTACTCCGTAACGATGTGATACCACCAATCTCCCATTTTAAACAGGTCAGGCATTTCGTGCATGGTATAAAGTTCCGGCGCCCAGAAATCACCCTCGAACTTCCAGTTTTTCAAGTCCTTGGAGGTGAATTTGACAGTTCTTCCCGTCTGCCTCGTCTTGGGCCCTGTCTTTCTGGCACCCAGAATCAACAGATATTCTTCTTTTTCTTCATTCCATATCACCCACGGGTCTCTCCAGTCGTCCGGGTCATACCCTTCCTGAGGGCAGAAGGTCAGCTCTTCCCTGGATTTCGTCCAGTGCAGCAAATCGTCGCTGTAGGCGTGCATGAGCACCTGTGATGCTTTTCCAAGCTTCGGGTAATCCCTGTTATAGCCTGTATAGAAAATATGGTATTTTCCCTCCGCCTCAAATACGCTTCCGGCAAAAATAAACTGGTCTTGTTCCCCGTCCGTCCCTCTCGGAACTGCAACGCCCATATCCTCATAAGTTACAAAATCTGAGGTCGTCGCAAGATCCCAGCCGAAGGGTTCGCCGAAAGGACCGGGCTTTCTCGTATCTCTTTGATGATACAGATAGAACTTATCGCCGTATCCGAACGGCATGCAATCCCCAAACCATGTTTCAGGAAATTGATAATATAATTTGTGCATCTTCATTGTCTCCTCAATCATTTTCATTTGTTGAATCTTTACCCTTTCACTGCCCCGGCGGTCATTCCACTCAGCATTTTCTTACTGCAAAGGAAATAGAATAAGAAAGTCGGCAGCACCGTTACCGTAATGGCCGCAAAGGTGGCACCCCAGTCGGTCAGTCCGAAGCTTCCCACAAAATCGTTCAGGCCTAGGGTAATTGTTTTCATATCCGTGCTCCTGGTAAAGGTATAAGCACATATGTATTCATTCCAGCAGAACACTCCCTGCATCGTTGCAACCGTCAGAATAGAGTTTGTCGACATCGGAAATACGATGGAAAAAAAACTTCTGATAGGAGAGCATCCGTCTATAATGGAGGCCTCTATAATTTCATCCGGCATAAACTTGCTGAAGGAATAAAACAGCTGTATGGAATAGGACAGGGAAAAGGCAATCTGCGGCAGTATAATGGCCAAGTAGCTGTCGATCAATCCCAGCCTGTTAAATATGGTAAATAGCGGAATCAATGCCACCTGAAAAGGAATCATTAATCCCAGAAGGAAGAAATTCAGAAGAAATTTACTTCCTTTAAACTTAATTTTGCTCAGAGCAAAGCCCGCCATAAAGGAAATCAGAACGAGAGGGATCAATACTCCGACAGTAACGATGATGCTGTTTTGAAAATAGGTCGGCATATGGCTCTGGGTGAATACTTTTACGTAATTACTAAGGTTCAGCGCGGAGGGCAGCTCATAGGACGCCAGATTTCTGAAATCTTCCTTCGTCTTCATACTGGACATTATCACATAAAAGATAGGATATACCTGGAGCAAAAGCAGAAATACCGCCACAGCAAATTTCATTATCTTAAATATCAGCTTTTTAGTATTCATCTCTTTTTTCATGCTTCGTCCCCATCCGTCGTAAATCGTCTGAATAAAAATCCGATCAGCAGGCAGATCATCACGATCATGATAGCAACACTGCTGCCATATCCATATTTCTGACTGGTAAACGCCTGCTTATACATATAGGTAGTCATCAGTTCTGAAGCACTTCCCGGTCCGCCCTTTGTCAGAAGATAAGAAAATTCAAAAGACCTTAGCGAACCATTTAAGACAAGTACGCAGTTTGCTATAATAACCGGCTTGATGTACGGAATCTTAATGTTCCAGTATTGCCTGAACACGCCGGCTCCGTCCACAATTGCAGCCTCGGTCAAATCACTTGGCACACCGATTAGCGCTGCATAGAAAATAACCATATAAAGCCCGAGGTACTTATATGCCTCCGCAAAGGCTGCCATGAACAGCGCCAGCTCGGCATTTGAAATCCACTCCATGTAAATGAATTTATCACTGAACTGCGAAAGCAAAGCGTTTACAACACCGGTGGGCGTAACCGAAAAAAGCTTGGAAAAAATCTGGCAAAGCGCCACCGAGGAAATGACTACCGGCACATAATATAAGGTCTGCAGCCCAGCCCGGAATCGGGTTACTCTCGTGAGAAAAATAGCAAACAGCAACCCGCCGAATACCTGTATCGTCACACAGATTACGGTATAGATCAGCGTATGCAATACACTTTCCCAGAATGCTCTGTCCGATGTAAGCAATGTAATATAATTATTCAATCCGGCAAATGTCATTTCACCTACACCGCTCCAGTCGAAGAAGCTGTAATATCCCGCCCAGATAATGGATACCAAGACCATGACCGTATATAAGAGAAAAGCAGGAAGCAAAAAGGTCATGATTACGGATTTTTTGCCAAAAGTCGTCTGCATATAAATATGTTCCTTTCTAAACGTCCTTACTTTTGAATAAAGGTATCTACTGTAGCGTTAAATTCTTCCGGCGTTACAGAGCCCTGTGCAAGCTTCTGCTGTTCATCCACTATTTTCGTCAATACCTCTGAACTCAATTTATCATCCCATGATACCCATGCCTGATCTGCATTTTCGAACATCGGCTGCAAATCATAAAAAAGCTGAGGCATTCCATCTTGAATCTCTTCATTAAAGGGTGAAAAAATGCTTGCCTGATTATAGCATGCCTCCGAATAATGCTCACACATATAATCGAAGAAATCCTGCATCGTTTCATCATACGTAGCCTTGTTGAACGCTTCCGCAAATCCTGCGTGAATCGGAACGTCAGTAGACATATTCTCCATTCCGTCCACATCCGGTACCGCGAAGAATCCAAGCTGTCCGCTGTCATACATATCAGATGCCATGGAAATCTGCCCGGAACCGCTGTACATGATAGCACCCGTTCCCCCAAAGAACAAATCTGCTGCCGAAGTATAATCTACACTCATGAATCCGGGTTCGAAATAGCCTTTTGTTCCCAGATCATATAGCAATTGAACTCCCGCTTTCTGAGATTCATTGGTAGAAAACTTCTCATTGCCTGCATTATAATTCATAATGAAATCAGGACCTGTCACTCTCCATGACGGGAAGGATAGGTATCTCATCAGGCACCAATTTTCTGAACCTGCCACCAGAACCGGAATCTCTCCGATTCCAGATAATTTCTCACAAGCCGCTTCGAACTCTTTCCATGTGGTAGGCGGATTTTCAATGCCTGCTGCTTCAAATAAATCTTTGCGGTACATAAAGTATTCGCAGTAAAGTCCCTGAGGGAATAAATATTGCTTTCCATCCTCCGCATCCGTCAGGAAATCGACAACCGCTCCGTTCATCTTATCCGCATAGCCATTTCTATCCAGTTCGGCTCCGATATCTACCAGCGCATCGATATCCTTACATGCGGCGGATAAAGAACCGTTTGCGCATCCAAAGATGTCGGGAAGTGTATTGGAATTAATATACAACTGTAATTTTGTTACATAATCCGCATCGGAATTCACCAGTTCGATTTCATATTCCAGACCATTTTCTTCACAATAATTAGAAAGCAAATAATCGAATATCATATACTGCTCACCCGATTCACTTCCACGAAACAGTGCCGTTATTTTAGTTCTCTCCCCTGCCTGGGTTTCTTCTGGAGAAGCAACTTCACCCGTCTTTGCGGTCTCACTGCCTGTAGCGTTTTGTCCGCCCGTACTTCCGCATCCTATAAGCATTGTCGCTGTCATAGCTGCCGTAAGTACCCATGCTAATACCTTTTTCATCATTTTATATCCTCCTTGTTTTTCTTTGTTAGCAGCTTTATTTTAGCTTACACTTTCTTTACTCTCAATCCAAAATACGGTGCAAAATAGGACATTTGTGCACAACTTAGTTGTTTTGAACACAAATACCATCGTTTGACAAGGTCTTACATGCCGTGTGTGACCTTGTCAAACGATGGTATCCTACTTTCAAATTAAACATGTTTTTTATATTCATTAGGTGTGATTCCATATCGGCGTTTAAATACTTTTATGTAATAGCTGAAATCCCGATATCCTACCATTTCAGCAATTTCATATTGCTTATACTTATTCTCTGCCATAAAGCACTCCACATTTTTAAACCGCACATCTGTTAAATATTCCAGAAAGCTCTTACCCGCATACTTCTTCAAAAGCCGGCTGATATAGGTCCTGCTCACATGAAACCGTTCGGTCAGTTCTTCCATGGATAAATCACTTGCATAATTGCTTTCGATATGGCTCAATATATTTTGTACCAGCATTTTATTTCTTTCGTCCGCATTTTCCGTATTTAACTTGATAAGCGTCGAAAAGTTCCTCAGAAGGCAGCTTTCTATTTCCTCTACATCTTTACATTCCGCAATCTTACCGATTGAATCCTGCAGAATCGAAACATCCCAGTCTTTGTCACTGACATCGCTCTGTACCGCACAGGTGTATGGAAATTTCATGCAGCTTAACAGTAAATCCATAGCGGAAAATTTCTTGTTGCCGATATCCGATTCCGTCTTTTCAAAAATCGCTTTGAGCTCTACCTCCACTTTAGGGAATTCCCCTTGAAAAAGCGTCATCATGAGATGACTCTTTTCTCCGGTAGTAATATTAAATTCCTTTCGGCTTTTAAAATGAATGTCCTGATATTTCAAGATTACATCGTTTCCAAGATATACGCACTGTCTGCATGCCTCCTGAGCCTTACGGTACTGGTTGCTGGCATCATAGCAATCCTGTGATATATTACTTATTCCGAAATTCATTACCTCACCGCAATATTTTTTCACTTCCTCCTGTATCTTTTTGCAAGCCTTTAGCGCCATGTCAATACATTCGTCCTCCCTGTCCTGCGGATTGAACAGCAAAATGAAATTGTATTCCAGCGTCGCCATACTGTAATCGCTCAACACACGGATATGAAAGCGCTCAAAGATTTCTTCAAATATATTGATATAAGCAAATTCTTCGATCCACTTATCGCATTCTTCTATTCGTTTCGCTCCTATTACCTTTTTCCCCACTGCAACCAAAAACTTATCGATCTTCATGTTTAAAGAATTTTCCTGCGCCTTTAACTCATTCCGTCCCTGAAACCTGCCATGAAGCAGATTGGAAACGAAATGTGCCCTTAAAAGAGGAAGCGAGTTATTAAAGTGTCTTTTCAAGTTTTGAAAATAATCATTTTGTCTTTTATTCTCTCTTACCTCTGCCGCAATTTTATCGATCGTATGTTTCATTACATCGTAGTCGATGGGTTTAAGTAAATATTCCTTCACCCCGGTGCTAATCGCTTGTTTGGCGAACTCAAAGCTATCGTATCCGGTCAGAAGAATAATCGTTACCTCCGGAAACATTTCTTTTGCTTTGGAGGAAAATTCCAATCCGTCCATTCCCGGCATCTTGATATCGCTTAATATGATATCCGGTGCTGCTTCCCGAAGCTTCTCCATCCCTTCATTTCCATTTCTTGCAGCGGCTGTTAGTGTACATCCGAAAGCTTCCCATGGAAAGGAGGACAGCCCGTCTAAAATGATATACTCGTCGTCAAGTATCATAATTCTTAATTCCATGTAATGTCTCCTTCTTTCATTTCTCCAAGCGGCAGTAGAATGCGGATTTCTGTACCTTTTCCCAATTCGGATACAATTTCTATCTGTGCCTGACCGTTGTATACATAATTCAGCCGCTGCTTTACCGCATAAAGGCCTAGATTGGTATGAGTCCTTTCCGCCGTTTTCTCCTCTTCATCTCCCTTCTCCATGAGATTCTTTAACTTTTCCGGTTCTATACCCACTCCGGTATCCTTAATTAATATAAATGCCCTGTCTTCTCTTTTTTCTATAGAAATCGTCAATTCACATTCCCAAGTGGCATTCTCCACTCCATGTACGATTGCATTTTCCACCAGGGTCTGAATAGTCATCTTCGGGATCTGAAACTCGTTCAGTTTTTCTTCCATATAAAAATAAGTGTTAAACCGGTCTTTATATCTGGTTTCCTGTATGTAAATGTAATCGCGCACATAATTCATTTCCTCCTTCAGCGGAACCATACTTTTCTTATTGCTGATACTGCCTCTCATAAGATTACTGATTGCAGTTACCATATGGCAGATATTCTCCTCCCCCTTCTTCCTGGCCATCCAGTTGATCGTATCCAGCACGTTATAAAGAAAATGAGGATTTATCTGTGCCTGCAACGCTTTAAACTCCATATCCTTGCTGATAGCCTCTGCTCCCACCACTTTTTTCAAAAGTGTCTCCACCTGGACAATCGTATGGTTAAACACCGTATTCATATTACCGATTTCATCCGTTCTTCCTTCCGGCAGGCGTATCGTAAAATCGCCGTCTGCAAATTGCCGCATAGCTACACTCGTTTTTTCAATAGGCTCCACGATGAGCTTGGCTAACTTTTTCGAAAGCATGAAACAGACGATGATGCCGATAACTATTACCATAGCCGTTATCCGCTGAAAGTCCTTTAATCCTTGATGGATATAACTTACGGGAATCAGGCCGATTAATATGAAATGCGTTGTTGAGCTTACCTGATAGACGCACCAATATTTTCCTTCCTCTGTCGTATAAATAAAAGCGCCTGAATTCTCTTTTACATAAGACTCCAAATCGATCGTATCCACGCCCAAATCGTTGATAATCGCCTGACGATTGTTGTCTAACAGTATTATTTTTCCGTTTGTGGCAAGCTTCACCTTTTCCGTCATCTTGTCCAGATAGCTGACCTTAATAGAGGCCTGCAGAATTCCTATGGGTTCCATCGTCAGAGAATCTTTGATAAGCTTCGCCACATGTATATGTCCCGTCTCTTCTTCGTCATTATAGAAAACACACTTTCCGTTCCCTTCCTTGGCATAGCTTTCTATCTCCGCTTCGTCATACACGATATCGGAATAACCGTTTTGAAGCACGTAGCTTGCTCCGTTATATCCATATAGATTTATGTCGTTCATATAAACACTGGAATACATTTGCAGCAGCAGCCTCCTGATTTGTCCCGGTATGGAAAAATAGCTGAATACCTCTTTTCCGTCCGAACGAAACGGATCCGTACTGGTCAGCTCAGCCTGCACATTATTATTGCTCGCTATGTATTCGAAAGAATTCTGTACCAAATTGAAATAATGATCGATATTCAAAGATAATTCCCTTATGGTTTCCTGTGACTGTTCTATCGTCTGGTCCAATATCATGTTCGCAGCAACGGAATAAAGCAATATGGCAATCACCAATAAAAACGTGATTGTTATTCCCACAAAACAATATAGAAATTTGCTTCTAATATTCAAATTGACAAACCATTTTTTCATTAACACTCTCTCACTTTCCCATCTTCGAATCCAATATGATATAAAATGAGCAGATAATCATCCTGTGATATATCTGCTCCCCTTCTTATGGCAAATCTATGGCTGTTTTCCTAATCGTTATACTCCGAAAACTGCCTCCGCAGTTTTCATATTCTCTATTACCGGAACCGAAAACGGACATTTCCCTTCGCAGCTCCCGCATTCGATACAATCGGAAGCGTGTGAGGACAGCTCTCTGTAATGCTGCCCGATTCCTTTATCTGCCGCACTCTTATCCATGACGGCAATATCCAGATATTTGGTGACCGCCGCAATATCTATTCCTGCTAGGCAGGGCTGACAGTGATTGCAATAAACGCAGCTTCCCTTGAAATCGCTGTTCATTCCCCGAATCACCTCGGTGTAATCCAACCCGGCCGGATCTGCATCCAAATAAGAAACCGCCTCTTCTATTTGTTTTCTGCTCTGACAGCCCACCATAACGCTGGCCACCGCAGGTCTTGTAAGCGCATAATGAATGCACTGGTTTACTGTAAGGGGTTTAGAAAAAGGGGTCTGCTCCCTGGAAAGCAGCTTTCCGCCGCCCAGTGTCTTCATTACCGTGATAGGAATATCCAGCTTTTCACATGTCTTATAAAGCTCCAGCCGCTTTTTATCGATTTCCAGCATCCTGCTTGTGTCAAAACCCTCGCTCAGAGTATTCAGTGCGTCCACATCTGCCGGAATCATATCGAACGCAGGATTAATGCTGAACATCAGCAAATCAACAATTCTCGTTTCCACCACTTTTTTAGCAATAACAGGATTATGGGAACTGGCGCCTATTCCTCTTATTATTCCCTTTTGTTTCAAGCCTTTCGCATAACGTACGATATCAGAATGAAATACTTCGTCGAAATGCTGTTCACTATCGATAAAAAAGAGCATTCCAAAATCAATATAGTCGGTACCCAAATCAGTCAGCAGCCCTTCGAAATACTTCTTGCAGGTCGCAAGATCTCTTGAAATATCATACTGATAATTTATATCCGTCGAGCCGATATGACCCTGAAGCATGAACTTATCCCGATTACCCTTTATGGCTTTGCCGATTTTCTGGCGAATATCGCTGCCCGGCATGAACACGTCCATCATATTTATGCCATTTTCCAAAGCTGCATCGAGGGTTTCCTTCACGACCTCATATTCCTTCCCATCCAGATGCTCTGTTCCCAGACCAATAATACCGGCCTCCATCCCCGTTTTCCCCAATTTCCTATACTTCATACTTCCCCTTCTCCTTCCACTCCTTTTCTATTGGACATGGCAATATCAAATGCCAGCCGCGAATATGTATCTCTTTTTTCTTTCTCGAATTTCTTACCGCACCTTTGAATTCATCGCTTTTAAAACTAACTTAATTATATGATAATCCAGGCATGGAATCAATCCAGAGTTAACGTTTTTTGAGCACTTAAGTAATTGGAGGTACTGCTGATTCGGGAAGAAGACGTTCAGGTTCTTCATGACTTCGACAGCATGAAGAATACCCTGACTTACTTATCCAGCTCCATGCTTCAGGACAATGTATTCCTCAGATTAAAGCCTCTCTGGAACGGGGAACCTGATGTGAAGATTTATAACGTGGCATAATAAAAACGGAGAGGTACCCAAATATTTAAAGTAACTCTCCATTTTTTTAACTATACATCTATCGAACGAATAGTCTGTGAGCGAGCGTAACCTCGATCAATTCTTTCGAAAGATACATCGGCCCTATCATATTTTTATAACGTATATACTGCGAAGTGCCTTCCTCAAATTTTCCCTGCGCCTTTTCACATTTGTTGATAATCGAAGTCACCGGAGGAAGTGCATTTTTCAAATCCTCTTCCGTATAGTTATTCGCAAGGCACTCGCCCTCCGGCTCAGATTCTTGCGTCAGTACATCCTTTATCAGCGCCTGCGAAATATACAGCGCCTTTATACGGTTTCCAAGAAGTGTATGCTGAGAGGTACCTTCCTCGAACTTTCCTTGCATTTTTTCACATCTGCCAATAAAGGAAGACACTACCTTAAGTGCCTCTGTAAATTTCCTTTTTGTGTTATTATCCATAATATTCCCTGGTTTCTTCATGATTCCGCAAGTCCTTTTTAGTGACATTTAAACTTCCTGCCTTCTCAAACACCCAGAAATCTTCTTATAAAATAGCGCATAGGCTTATATGTTATGCCCTCCAGCTCCTTTTTTACCTGCTCGAGCTTTTCAGGAATGGGTATGCTTTGCGGGCAATGAGTCTGACACTTGCCGCATTTTACACATTGGGAAGCACTGTTGCCTCCGGTAGTCATAATATACATGGCTTTGGACATTATTCTCCCGCGGCTTGCCGCATCGTTCAGTGCCGAGAAGCTGCTAGGAATGTCTACGCCCTTCGGGCAGGGCATACAATAGCCGCAGCCGGTGCAGGGCACCTTCATGGAACGCTGGATTTCGGTTTTCACCTTTTCGTACACTTCCAGCTCCGCTTCCGTGAGAGAACCGGCTGTCGCATCGGAAAAGGTCCTCACATTCTCCTCCAGCTGCTCCATTTCATTCATTCCCGACAACACTGCCAACACCTGAGCATGATCGAGCACCCAGCGAAATCCCCATTCCGCAGGAGAACGCTTCACATCAGCCTGCTGCCATATATCTCGGATAGATGCTTTCGGATTGGCGAGAGTGCCTCCTCGCAAGGGCTCCATAATCATAACAGGAATCCCCTTCTCTCCGGCACGCTTAAGGCCAGCCTTTCCTGCCTGATTGTTTTCATCGCAGTAGTTATATTGAATCATGCAGAAATCCCAGTCATATTCGTCTAACAGTGCCAAAAACTCATTTTGCGGTCCATGGAAGGAAAAACCGAGATTACGGATGGCCCCGGAAGCTTTCTTTTCATCTATCCACTTTTCGATTCCAATATCTCTAAGCCTCTTCCACGACCTCACGTTCCCCAGCATATGTATCAGGTAATAATCGACATGATCCGTTTGCAGCCGCTCCAGCTGCGTACCGAAAATACGGTCTAAATCGCTATATTTTCTTGCATTGTTATGAGGAAGCTTAGTCGCAATATTAACCTTCTGCCGCATCCCGTCCTTGGCAAGTATTCTTCCAAGAGTAGCCTCGCTGTTGGGATAAATATACGCAGTATCGAAATAATTCACGCCTTGTTCAATGGCATAGCGGATCTGCCTCTCTACTTCCTTCTCATCCTTGTTAAACCGCATACAACCGAAAGCTAAGGCGGAAATCTTTTCGCCGTTCTTAGGATTTGTTCTATACTGCATGATAAGCCCTCCTTTATATTTTAAAGCGGTTCTAATGCGACAAAAGCACCTCCGCCGGCAGTAGTAGAAAGCCATAGGTTCACATCGATGATCTGCTTTCTCCCCTGATCGTACATCTGTGCTTTCAAGTCCCTATCCGTGGATACTAGTGTTACCCAGTGCCAATTATCGAGGTTTCTCACCGCTCCATTCGATAAATTTAAAAAAGCCACCGGCAAATTGTCTAAAAAAGCCAAGGTCAGAAACTCCAATACCGTTTCCATACCGGGACGCTCCTTTTCTCCTTGAGGAACCTCTAAAAGTCTGGCCTTCAAAGCTATTTCATGCTTTAGTCCAAAACCGATTGCTCCATCAATAAAAATAGAAGGTCTGTCTACACCCCGTACGCCCGGCTTTACATAGTTCCATACCTCCTCCATCAGACGCAGCATTCCCGCATAGCTCGTTCCGTCTCCGTCATAAAGTCCGCCGCAGTCCTCCGGTCTGGTGGCTGCCAGATACCATAATAAATTGGATGCTGCCGTCGGACCGCATCCGCTCATCCGCTGAATCCACCCCGGATACCATATTTGATGAGCTCCATAGGAAACCGCACTTCCTTTATGAATATGAAGCCGTTCGGGATAACGTATCGATGTATCCCTTAAGGCCTGTGTCGTTACATCCATCGCACTACCACCTTTTCTGACTGTAGTCCCTGCGGCATACTTACTTTCCCAACCTGTAAACTATGTCATGCAGTTCTTCTTTTTCTGTATATCTAACCATAACACTTCCTCTTTGTAAAAACAATTTTTTTATAGAAAAATAATAAGAAATTTAAAATTCATTATACGCAATTCTCAAATATCGGTTCGATATATTCTTTAATAAATTCTATCCTATCCTTAACATTCGGCCTAAAAAGAGCTGCAATTGAAATCACCATGCTTTTCTTTGTATTGACATAGATGACATTTCCTCCATCTCCCATCGCTGCATAGCCATCCTCATGGATCCACCATAAATATCCATATGCCAGATCGAGTTTTTCCCATCTGCTGTGTTCCTTTGTACTCTCTTCTATCCACTTCTTTGATACAATCCGTTTATCTTCCCATATTCCGCCGGATAAGTACAACTGGCCTATTTTCGCCATATCCATAGGAGTCAAAGTAAGCCCCCATCCTGCTGTATTTACTCCCGACGGGTCGACAACCCAACCGCTGATATCTTTTGCTTTATTAAATGCCAGTTGTTCCTCTTTACTATGAAAAATCACATTGTTCTCAACAGTAATTCCCAGTGGCGAGAATAAATTTTCTGTTGCGAAATCAAACACAGACTTCCCGGTCGCTTTTACAAGAATACCTGACAAGATATCCGGCCCTATGAGGGGAGCGTATCTAAATTTTCCTATCTGCTCCCTGCCGCCTAATAGATCGAGCGAAAATCTTACATAGTCATCACTTGTGAAATACTTTATATAGGGTGCGAACTTATATTTATACGGAGCTGTCATTGTCAGCAAATTTTCAAATGTGACACCTTGTATTGTCTTTTCTCTTTTTTTAACTATGTAATCCGGAAAAAAATCCAATACTTTCTCGTTGCTGCTTTTGATATATCCTTTGTCCATGGCAATTCCAATCAATATGGAAACAATACTTTTGGTTACGGAATAAACGTGTATTCGGCTAGCAGCAGTACATTCGTTAAAATAATTCTCATATAGTGTCTTACCGCCTTTCAGTACAACTATACCTGCAATATTGCTATAGTTATTGTTTATTTTATTTTCTAACTCTGTCACTTTTTCTCGATTCATATAAATTTCTCCTTTTGCGCGCATTGCCTTTCTTGCTTCTTTTTAACGGGGTAATAAACTTCCGTTATAAGTTCACTTTCTTTTGAAACCTCAGAAGGATCGGTTACATATACTTCATAGAGAGCATTGCTGCATTCATAACCTTCTTTTTCCGCCCATTCACGTTGTTTTGTGTATACGGAGGATAGGGCGGAATAAGAACCATACACAACCGTTTTCAAGCATAGTCCCGGATAAAAATCTCTCGTCCCAGTAACATACTCTTTTACCGGAACAGCAAATTCAGTATCTAAACCAGACGGAGTAAATTCTGTGCTATGGAAAAGTACCATTGGCGGGGAAAGCATAGTTAACTTGTCGTCTGCAATCCTCCTGAATAATTTACTAAAACAATTACCATATTCTTCCGGATAATCGTATTCATGAACCATTTTTCGGATAAACAAAAGATACATCATTGGTACTTCTACAAGCTGAACATCAATGTTTTCCAGATATGACATAATCGATTTTCCTACTTTTAAATTGGATATATCATCATTTATCTGGTCTAAAGTTTTTTCAAATTCCTGTACCTGTTTCTCAATTTCTCTTTTCTTCCCGGTAAGTGCCGCAAAAAGTTTATCATCCATTAATTCTTCCGATTTCAGTATTGCTTTGATTTCTTCTAAAGAGAAATTGTATGACTTTAAACGATTGATAAATAACATCTTTTCCAATTGTTCGATGGAATAATATCTATAACCGTTTTCTGGGTTGATTTCATCCGGTATGATAAGCCCTATTTCAGCGTAATAACGAAGTGTCTTTGCAGACACCTTACATATATTTGAAAACTCACCAATTGATAACATAGACTGTCTTCCTTTCATCGTATCTTATATGTCTGCCTTTACCTTACACCTTCCCCTTAGGGCAAAGTCAATGATATAACGTCTGCATGATATACAATAAAGGTAACATAATAAGATATATCTGCATAGTTATAGAATATTTTGTACAAAAACCTCTGTTTCTTCAAGCGTATTAAAGCTTCCAAACAATTTCAAGAATTTTTATACTGTTCCATGCCTATTTAAAAGATATTCTACCAGTTCATGAGTAAGTTGTCCTTCACGCTGATTTACAAGCTGATACCCCCGGACTGTCCTGAAATCAAAATTTTTAATTGCCACTCATAGAATCATCCCCTAAAAATTTTATTTAATTTATTATAGTCGTAACAGTTTTAGTTTAAGAGCCATATATTAGTGTAGGGAAACTTTCTTCCCCAACGCTAATTAATATCGGGAGGATGTCTTAATGAATAACAATCAAATTTCTCTTAATCAGTTGCCGATAGGCAAAAAAGCAAATGTTGTAACATTGACTTCTGATGGCACGGTAAGACGGCGTATGCTTGACCTTGGCATTATCGACGGTACCGAAATTGAACCTCTCTATAGAAGTCCTTCCGGTAATCCGGTAGCCTATTTCATAAGAGGGGCTGTAATCGCACTACGGACCGACGTATCGGAAAAAATCATGGTATCAACGCGGTAAGATTAAGTGGAGCGATAGCAGACAGAATTTCAACCTACATATAATTGCCAAAATGGATAACATGTAAGCATGTAATTCTTGTGCTTCTTTCGTTCCTCCACTTTATAATTAAAGGAGGATTTTATGGGTCTAACAAGCGCATCTACCGGAGCGAAAGTATTAAAACACTGTGGACTGAATATTGAAAAAGAAACTCAGCGTGATAAAATCGTTGCGCTCGCGGGCAATCCAAACGTCGGGAAAAGTACCGTTTTTAACAGTTTGACGGGACTCAATCAGCATACGGGCAACTGGCCCGGAAAAACTGTCGTAAATGCGCAGGGCAAGTATCGGCACAAGGGTAATAATTTTATCATGGTCGATATTCCAGGTACTTATTCACTGATGGCTAACTCTACTGAGGAGGAAATTGCCCGGGATTTTATCTGTTTCGGAGAACCAGATGCCGTGGTGGTCGTTGCCGACGCTACATGTCTGGAACGAAATCTTAATCTGGTTCTTCAGACTATGGAGATAACGGATAAAGTCATACTATGCGTAAACCTAATGGACGAGGCAAAAAAGAAAAAAATCAATATAAATTTGAATTTGCTTGCTTCCCGATTAGGCATTCCGGTAGTCGGAACAAACGCAAGATCAGGAGAGGGGCTCGACCAACTAATGGATTTGGTAACTTCTCTTACAAACGGTTCTTTTGTAACAAAACCGTTGCGCATCACTTACATTGATGAAATCGAAAATGCCGCTTCCTTAGTAGAACCCGAAGTATCAGAAGCTTTGCAGGAATGCGTCAGCAGTCGATGGGTGGCATACAAGCTGCTCGACGGGGATGAAAGTATACTTCAGTCATTGAAGACCTATCTTGGCTACGATCTGATGCAAAACGAAAAAATATTGCAAAAAGTAGCTAAGGCCAGAGACTTATTGGATGCCTCAGGAATCCCACTTGATCAGTTTAGGGATCTGATCGTAACAGAAATTATTAAAACATGCGAAAATATCAGCAATGAAACAATTACTTTTGAAGAAAAGAAATATGCCGAACGGGACCGTAAAATTGATAAAATCCTAACTTCAAAACTGACTGGTATTCCTATTATGATCGTATTGCTCTTTTGTGTGTTCTGGATTACTATTTCAGGCGCAAATGTTCCATCAAGCCTCCTCGCCACGGGCCTATTCTCACTAGAAAAACCTATTTCTAATTTTTTCATGTGGGTATCAGCGCCTGAATGGCTTCGTAGTATTTTTGTCGATGGTATTTACCGGACACTTGCTTGGGTTATATCCGTTATGTTACCTCCTATGGCAATCTTTTTTCCATTGTTTACGTTATTGGAAGATTTGGGATATCTACCCCGCATAGCCTTTAATCTTGACAATTTTTTTCGGAAAGCTTGCGCTCATGGCAAGCAGGCACTCACCATGTGCATGGGATTCGGCTGCAACGCCGCAGGTATTATTGGCTGCCGCATCATTGATTCACCCCGTGAGAGGTTGATCGCAATTATCACCAACAACTTTGTACCCTGCAATGGAAGGTTTCCTACTTTGATTGCAATTATCACAACGTTTTTGGCAGGAACCATGGGAGGGTTATTTCAGTCCATTACATCCACACTTATTCTAACAGGAGTGATTGTCCTAGGCGTAACAATGACAGTACTCATTTCAAAGCTTTTGTCAAAAACGATACTGAAAGGAGTTCCTTCCTCCTTCAATCTGGAGCTTCCACCTTACAGGCGCCCTCAGATTGGAAGGGTCATCGTTCGATCCATTTTTGACAGGACACTTTTCGTGTTAGGCAGGGCAGTTATTGTCGCAGCGCCCGCTGGACTTATCATATGGATCCTTGCGAATATTCATGTCGGAGACCTGAGCTTGCTCGCTCACTGTGCCGGATTTCTTGACCCTTTCGCAAGACTTCTCGGACTAGATGGCTATATCTTGATGGCATTTATTCTGGGCTTCCCAGCAAATGAAATTGTTATACCGATCATCATCATGAGTTACATGGCAACAGGAACACTTACTGATCTGGAAAACCTATCCGACTTACATGCCTTATTTGTAAGCCATGGATGGACTTGGCTCACAGCAGTTTGCACAATGCTTTTCTCACTGATGCACTGGCCCTGTGGAACCACTTGTCTTACCATTAAAAAAGAAACTCAGAGCCTCAAATGGACACTGATATCTTTTGCTATCCCGACTATGACAGGGATCGTCGTTTGCTTGATTGTGGCAAACATCGCCCGTCTGTTTAGGCTTGTGTAAAAGGCAGCGGGAAATTACATAATGCTTGTAGAACAAAAAGAAACATAATTTATGTAATAATTATCAGTAAGATGTAATAGCCAGATTGGAATTTACCTTTCCTCTCTGGCTATTATTTACACTATATTCTGTTCTTATAATTTTGTATCTTTTACTTAAAAGTCTCTTAAGTTATCCCTTACCGACATTCCCAATGTACAAAATTAGGTTCAAACTGCCCTTGCATTTTGACCTCATATATTTCGATATTAAATGGCTCAAAACGATGTAAAACGACTATTCTTTTTATTTAAAATAAAAAGAAATGCCGAAAACATCGTGTTTTCTAGCATCTCCATGAGTAGCGAGAGGGGGATTTGAACCCTCGACACTACGGGTATGAACCGTATGCTCTAGCCAACTGAGCTATCTCGCCATATAATATGGGACCTATAGGGCTCGAACCTATGACCCTCTGCTTGTAAGGCAGATGCTCTCCCAGCTGAGCTAAGATCCCACATTTGTCAGGTCACTTTCCGCAACCCGCTTTGCTAGTATACAATTTTATCCCCCAGCTTGTCAAGAGATTTTCTGAAACTTTTTAGCAAAATTTTTGATTATTTTTAATAATCTGATTCTTCCTGACAATTCCTGTACCGGAAGATTTTATCACATTCTTTCCGGCGCCTGGAAACCTAACACATCGATACATGTCTCCAGCACATCCCGTGTTAATACAAGAAGTGCTATAAAGCCTTCTTTCCTGACAGTATCCTCTTCAGTCAGGATCTTCGTCTCATGATAAAAGTGGTTAAGCGCATTCGCCAGGTCATAAATATAAGCACACACTCTATGAGGCGCAATCTCTTCATAAGCGCTTTCCATCATAGCATTGAAGCTTACGAGCTGAAGCATCAGACTCTTTTCCGCTTCTCCCAATGGCTCCTGAAGCGCTGCTTCCACCAGCGAACCTCCCATTTCCTTGTACTTCGTTAAAATGGACTTAATGCGCACGATAGTATACAAAATATATGGACCCGTATCCCCTTCAAAGGAGGTAAACCTGTCCATATCGAAAATATAGTCCTTTGACGCCTGGTTGGACAAATCTCCGTATTTTATCGCAGACAGAGCCACCACGCGGGCGGTCTCCTTCGCCTCTTTTTCCGGCACCAAACGGTTCTCCGTGATTTTTCCATACATTTCTTCATTGATTTCCGAAAGCAGGGATTCTAATCGCATCACGCCGCCTTCTCTCGTCTTAAAAGGCTTGCCATCCTTACCGTTCATCGTACCGAATCCCAGAAAATACAGCTTCGTCTCCGGCTGTACCAGCTTTGCTTTCCTTGCACAGCGGAATACCTGCTCAAAATATAAATCCTGACGCTTATCCACCACATAAATAATCTCATCAGGATGTATCCGATTCATACGCTCCATAATGGTTGCCAGATCCGTAGTATTATAAAGGGAAGCCCCGTCGGATTTCAAGATCATGCAGGGAGGAATCTCTTTCGTATCCGATTCTTCCTTAACATCCACCACCAGCGCGCCATCGCTGATATATGCATATCCCATTTCCTTCATATCCTCTACCATGTGGGGAATCAGATCATGAACGTCGGATTCACCCTTCCATAGGTCGAATTCTACGTTAAGATTGCGGTAGTTTTTCTTTAAATCCATTACTGAGACATTAACGATATGCTGCCAAAGAGCGCGATATCCTCTGACTCCGCTCTGAAGCCTGAATGTCGCATCCATAGCCTTCGCCTTATAAGAAGCGTCCTCCTTAGACTTGCTGCTGGCCGTAGGATAGATTTCTTCCAGCTGCGAAATAGTAAAAGGTGCCTCCTTAGGGTATTCTCCTTTGAAAGCTTCATCGAAATATACCAGCTCCGGGTAACGTTCCTGGAGCTCCGTAATAATCAATCCCATTTGCAGACCCCAGTCGCCCAGATGAATATCCCCGATTACCTCGTGTCCCGCATACCGCGCGATACGCTTTATGCTCTCGCCGATAATGGCAGAACGGAGATGACCCACATGCAAAGGCTTCGCTATATTCGGTCCGCCATAATCAATCACTATTTTCCTAGGAGACTTTGGCATATCCAATCCGAATTTAGGAGAATGCGCCATCTGGTTCAAATAATTCTTCAAAAATTCCGGTTTCAGCTTTAAATTTAAGAAGCCGGGATTTACTGCACTCACTTCTTCGAATATATTACTGTTATTTAACTTCTGCGCCACTTCTTGCGCTATGATAATCGGCGCCTTTTTATACTGCTTCGCGCCTGCCATCGCTCCATTGCATTGATACTCACACAAATCGGGGCGATTCGACAATGTGACTTTCCCCAGTTCTTCCGCATATCCTGCCGATAAAAAAGCACGCTTCATCTCATCTGATATTACATCAAGAATTTTATTCATTACATTTCTTCCTTCCTTCACCGGGTGAAGTCACCCCTCATCTCACATCTATATATACTATCATCTCGTTCTTATTTTCGCAATGCCAATTTGTTCTTAGGGTCGAATCTCCCGTAGCAAACTGCAGAATATTTGACCCTCGCTGCATTCGCCAAATGCAAGCAAGCTTGCACTTGGCTCATTGCTTGCGGGAATAAACACAGCCGCAATAATCTTGTCTATACAGCCCCAACAGCCCGGACAGTTCAACCGACCTCTTATACCCATTTTTCTTCTTAAAATCCGAGGGCAAAAAAGAAACCCCGTATTCTCTTCCCATAAGTTCACCGATTTCATTTAATTTTTCTGCATTTTTCATCGGACTTATCGTAAGCGTCGTAGTGAAATAATCAAACCCCTTCCTCGCAGCGAACTGCGCGGTTTTTCGAAGCCGCAGCTCATAGCACAATAAACACCTCTCTCCGCCCTCCGGGCAGCGCTCCAAGCCTTTGACGATACGATAGAAGCTTTCCGGCTCATAATCGCCCTCTATCACTTCGATTTTATGTGCACGGAGTGTGGAATACATATTTTTAAATACTCCTTCCTCCACCTGCCTGTTATATTCTGCTATTAATCGCTTCTGTTCCTCAACCCTCTTCCGATATTCCGCATCCTCCGTAATGTTGGGGTTATAGTAAAAAACCGTAACATCGAAATATTCGCGCAAATACTCCATTACGTAGCTGCTGCATGGCGCACAACAGCTATGAAGAAGGATCGTTTTTCTCTTACCATCTCCATCTTTGATCCGTTCTTCTATTATTTTATCCAATTCTTTTGCGTAATTTACCATAATAATTTCGTTCTCCTTCCAAAATCTATTGAAGGAATAAAACCAGCTCAAAAAAGGGCTGCCGCAAAAGAGCGGTATCAGTTCCCGCCATTTTGCAACATTCCCCCTTATTTACAGCGATGCAATGTCGACTAATGTCAGCTTTTCTTCCTTATTTACATGCTCTAAGCTCGTCACCAGCGCTCTTGCCGTATCTAACGAGGTCAGGCAGTTTACGCCCGTCTCGATAGCCGTTCTTCTTATAAGGAAACCGTCTCTGGACTTATCCCTTCCCTGCGTAGGCGTATCGATGACAAGGTCGATCTTATGACCCAAGATAAGGTCCATGACCGTAGGCGATTCCTGCTGTATCTTATTTACTTTGCGGGCGTTTACCCCTTCCTCCTTAAGTGCATTTGCCGTGCTTCTTGTCGCATAAATAGTATAACCAAGCTTTTCAAAGCGTTTTCCTATCTCGATCGCTTCTCCCTTATCCGCATCCTTAACCGTGATAATCATCTGTTTGTATTTGGGCAGATTGATGCCGGCACCGAGGAACGCCTTATAAAGCGCCTCATTGAATGTTTTGGAAATGCCTAAGCATTCTCCCGTAGATTTCATCTCCGGCCCTAAGCTGATCTCCGCGCCTCGTATTTTCTCGAAGGAGAATACCGGCATCTTGATCGCCACATAATCCGCTTCCTTTTGAAGTCCCGGGTCGTAACCAAGCTCACGGATCGTCTTGCCGATAATAACCTCCGTCGCAAGATCAACTATCGGAATGCCCGTCACCTTGCTGATATATGGAACCGTTCGTGAGGAACGGGGATTTACCTCGATGACATATACCTCCTCACCCACTGCGATGAACTGAATGTTGATCAGTCCTATAACATGCAGGGCCTTGGCAAGCTTCCTCGTATATTCCGCAATCGTTTCCTTTACCTTCTCGCTGATGCTCTGGGCCGGATATACGGAGATGCTGTCGCCGGAATGGACTCCAGCTCTCTCGATATGTTCCATAATACCGGGAATCAGAATATCGGTACCGTCACAGACCGCATCTACTTCGATTTCCTTGCCCTGCAAATATTTATCTACCAGAATTGGATGGTCCTGAGCGATGCGGTTGATGATTTCCATGAACTCTTCCACTTCCTCATCGGAAATGGCAATCTGCATCCCTTGTCCGCCCAGTACGTAGGAGGGGCGCACCAATACCGGATAGCCCAATTTATTCGCCACCTTTTTAGCTTCCTCAGCGGTATACACCGTTCCGCCTGAAGGTCTGGGAATATCACACTTTTCCAAAATTGCATCGAACAGTTCTCTGTCCTCTGCCGCATCTACATTCTCTGCGCTCGTTCCTAAAATAGGAACGCCCATCTTCATGAGGCTTTCTGTCAGCTTGATCGCTGTCTGTCCGCCGAACTGAACTACCGCTCCGTCCGGTTTTTCTATATTCACCACGTTCTCCACGTCTTCAGGCGTCAGCGGCTCGAAATAAAGCTTATCCGCAATGTCGAAGTCCGTGCTCACCGTCTCAGGATTGTTATTGATAATAATCGTCTCATATCCGGCCTTCGAAAATGCCCACGTAGCATGTACAGAGCAATAGTCGAACTCTATGCCCTGCCCGATACGAATGGGACCGGACCCCAGAACCAGCACCTTCTTAGGCGGATTAGTTTCCACTATCTCACTTTCACTTCCAAAGCAGGAATAATAATATGGGGTGCTTGCAGCGAATTCCGCCGCACAGGTATCTACCATCTTAAAGGCCGCGGTGATTCCGTTGTCATAACGCATTTTCTTAATATCCGCCTCCGGTATGCCTGCCAGTCTGCTGATAACATTATCGGGGTACTCGATACGCTTCGCTTCTTTTAACAACTCCAAAGTAAGAGGTCCCTCTTTCAGCGCCGCTTCCATCTCGACTAAGATTGCAATTTTATCAATAAACCAATGATCTACCATGGTTATCTCGTGAATCGTATCGTAATCGATATCCTTTCTGACCGCCTCGGCTATTACGAAAATTCTCTGGTCATCCACGATTTTCAGCCTATCCAGAAGCTCCTCCTTGGAAAGCGCCGAAAAATCATAGCTCATAAGACAATCCACATGCTGCTCCAGCGAACGAATCGCCTTCATCAGCGCACCTTCAAAATTCGTGCAGATACTCATAACCTCGCCGGTAGCCTTCATCTGCGTGGTCAGCGTCCTCTTCGCCGTGATAAACTTGTCGAAAGGAAGGCGCGGGATCTTCACTACACAGTAATCCAGCGTCGGTTCAAAGCTGGCATAGGTCTTTCCCGTAATGGTATTCTTTATTTCATCCAGTGTATAGCCAAGTGCAATCTTCGCCGCCACCTTTGCGATCGGATAGCCGGTGGCCTTCGACGCAAGCGCAGAAGAACGGCTTACACGGGGATTAACTTCAATAACACAATATTCGAAGCTGGTAGGATGAAGGGCGAACTGCACATTGCAGCCTCCGGTAATTTCCAGCTCATTGATAATGTTGAGAGCTGAACTGCGAAGCATCTGATATTCTTTGTCCATCAATGTCTGTGAAGGAGCCACAACGATGCTGTCTCCGGTATGTACGCCTACCGGGTCAATATTCTCCATGTTACAAACGGTAATACAGTTACCCGCACTATCGCGCATCACTTCGTATTCTATTTCCTTCCAGCCGGAAATACAACGCTCTACCAAAACCTGACCTACACGGGAGAGGCGCAGGCCGTTAGCCAAAATATCTTCCAGCTCCATCTGATTGTCGGCGATTCCTCCTCCCGATCCGCCAAGCGTATATGCCGGACGAAGAACAACAGGATAGCCTATTTTCTTCGCAAATTCCACACCATCTTTTACATTTTCCACCACGAGAGATGCCGCGCAGGGTTCTCCGATTTTTTCCATCGTCTCCTTGAATTCCAAACGATCCTCCGCCTTTTTAATCGTCTTAGCGGTGGTACCCAGAAGCTTTACATTATTTCTCGCAAGAAAGCCGGATTCATCCAGCTCCATACCGAGATTTAAGCCGGCCTGACCTCCCAGCGTAGGCAGAACGCTGTCTGGCTTTTCCTTTTCAATGATCTGCTCCAAAACCTTGACAGTCAAAGGCTCAATATATATTTTATCCGCAATATCCCTGTCCGTCATAATAGTTGCGGGGTTGGAGTTTACCAGTACGACCTCGATTCCCTCTTCCTTTAAAGAGCGGCAGGCCTGCGTTCCCGCATAATCGAATTCCGCTGCCTGTCCGATAACGATAGGGCCGGAACCGATAACCAACACTTTTTTTACATTAGGATTCTTAGGCATCTTCTTTCCTCGCTTTCATCATATCAATAAACCTGTCAAACAAATACCCGGAATCCTGAGGTCCCGGACATGCTTCCGGATGAAACTGTACGGTGAAAATATTCTTGCCGGTATAGGAAAGACCTTCGTTCGTTCCATCATTCACATTGATAAATGCCGGTATGGCAATGCCAGGGTCGAGCTTGTCCATATCCACCACATATCCATGGTTCTGTGAGGAAATATAGACTCTGCCGGTCTGCAAGTCTTTTACCGGATGATTTCCGCCCCGGTGGCCATATTTCATTTTAAAAGTATCAGCTCCCGTCGCAAGCGCCATGAGCTGATGTCCTAAACATATTGCAAAAATGGGAATGTTCGTTTGATATAGCTTATTAATTTCTTCTATAATAGAGATGCATTCCTTCGGGTCGCCCGGTCCGTTGCTTAACATGATGCCGTCCGGTGCATCCGCGATGATTTCTTCCGCCTTTGTAAGTGCGGGATATACGGTAACAGCACAGCCCCTTTTCGCGAGCGCGTCAGCGATATTATCCTTCGCTCCGAAGTCTAACAGCGCAACCTTCTTGCCGGCGCCGTTTAAGGCTTTTACCATACTCGGTTTCTTCTCATGAGTTCCTTTTTCATACGATTCCTTATCGAATCTGGCACTTCCGGAAACTGCTCCGTTTTCCTCCAGGGATACAGAACCCTTTACTTCATATTTATTTTCACAGGTTACCTTTTCCACCACTTTTCCCGTAGTGTACTCTTTTAATCTGGGTATGATTTCATTCAAATCATAATCTTCCCTCGTTGTGATCATTCCGTTCATCGTGCCCTTTTCCCGCAAAATCTTCGTAAGGGCTCTCGTATCGATTCCTGCGATTCCCGGCACTCCATATTCCTCCAGAAATTCCTGAATCGTCATATCCGAGCGGAAATTGCTGGAAACTCTCGACAATTCCCGTACAATAAATCCATCGGGCCACGGTTTCTTAGATTCCATATCGTCTCTGCATACTCCGTAGTTACCGATAAGCGGATAGGTCATGCACACGGCTTGTCCCGCATAGGAAGGATCCGTAAGTACTTCCGGATAGCCCGCCATGGATGTATTGAAAACTATTTCACTGATGATTTCTTTTTTGGCACCGATATGAGTCCCCTCAAAAACTGTGCCGTCCTCCAAAATTAAAAATGACTTCATTGGAAATACGTTCATTTTTTTCACCCGTCGTCCTCTCTCTAAATTTTATCCAAATTATCTTATTTTAGCACAGCATCTTGTATGTTTCAACACATATTTAAAATTATTCTACTATATAATAAAACCATGGAAATCCGCAAACATCTTCCCATGGTTTTATAATTATCTTGTGAAGTAATATACGCCCGATTCGAATATCTTCATATCCTGCTCTCCGTAAATGTTGATTGCAACGGAGCAGTCACGGCGTTCCGCATGTGCCATCTTGCCAAAACATCTTCCGTCCGGTGAAGTGATTCCTTCGATAGCGGCATAGGAACCATTCACGTTCCATTCCTCATCCATGGAAACATTGCCGTTGATATCCGCATACTGCGTAGCCACCTGACCATTCGCAAACAATTTATCCACCCATTCCTTCGGGGCAACGAAACGTCCCTCTCCATGGGAGGCCGGATTCGCGTAGGTCTTGCCCACTTCCGCTTCCTGAAGCCAAGGGGATTTATTGGATACTACTTTCGAATATACCATCTTGGAA
The DNA here is from genome assembly GCA_023399455.1 of Bacillota bacterium. Lineage (GTDB taxonomy): Bacteria > Bacillota > Clostridia > Lachnospirales > Lachnospiraceae > Kineothrix > Kineothrix sedimenti. Next base: position 42,542 of record JAEWPN010000039.1, on the reverse strand, counting down.
ATATGACGATTAATTGTATTAAAGGTAAGAGTCGGAGAATCCTCCTTCTGTCCTACGATTTCTCCAAAAGGAACAAGGCCGAGCTTAATCAATGCCTGGAATCCGTTGCAGACACCGAGGGCAAGACCATCCCTTTCGTTTAACAGCTTCATGACCGCTTCTTTTATTTTTGCGTTCTGGAATGCGGTAGCAAAGAATTTCGCGCTTCCGTCCGGCTCATCACCTGCGGAAAATCCTCCCGGAAACATAATGATCTGTGCATCGTTTATCGCCTTTTCAAACACCTCGACAGAATCTCTGATGTCCTCCGCCGTCAGGTTTCTGAATATCTTCGTCACTGCCTTCGCTCCGGCACGCTCAAACGCCTTCGCGCTGTCATATTCGCAGTTCGTGCCCGGGAATACCGGAATGAATACCGTAGGCTTCGCCACCTTGTTTTTGCATATATAAACCTTGTCCGTCGTATAAAGCGGAGACTCTACAGGCGTCGTTTCTTTCACCGCCTTCGTCGGAAATACCTTTTCTAACTTAGAGGTCCATGCCGACAGCGCCTCTTCCATGGAAATATGAACATCCTTATAGGTGAATTCCGGTTCCTTCGTCACTTCACCTACCACACGGCAGTTCGGAAGCTCACTCAATTTCTCCAGATTATCCGCGGTCACCTCCGCCACAATATCACCTAAACCATTTTCAAACAATTCCTTTGCAGACAGCTCCCCTGACATATTCACGCCCAATTTATTGCCGAATGCCATCTTGCTGATGGAAGAAACGAGGCCCTTAGCATCCTGTGCATAGGCGGACACAATAACTCCTTCTTCAATAAGCAGAGTAATCTGCTGATACAAATTCATAACATTTTCATAAATCGGAATATCGTATTCATCCTTATCGATCCAGAACTGAACCAACTTATTCCCTGCATTCTTAAGCTCCGGTGTTACGATATTGCCCTCTTTCGCTACATCCACAGCAAAAGATACAAGAGTAGGAGGTACGTCAATATCCTGAAAGGTTCCCGACATGCTGTCCTTACCACCGATGGACGCAAGGCCGTATCCGATCTGCGCGTCATATGCACCTAAAAGAGCTGCAAAAGGCTGACTCCAACGTTCCGGTTCCGAAGTCATGCGCCTGAAATATTCCTGGAAGGTAAAGCGGATATTTCTAAAATCACCGCCTGCCGCAACAATCTTCGCCATGGATTCCGTCACCGCATAAATCGCTCCATGATATGGGCTCCATGAGGAAAGATAGGGATCGAAACCGTAGCTCATAAGAGTAACCGCATCGGTTTTTCCTTTTAATACCGGAAGCTTCGCCGCCATTACCTGCGTCTCTGTCAACTGATATTTACCGCCGTAAGGCATGAGCACGGAAGCTGCACCGATAGATGAGTCGAACATTTCCACCAATCCTTTTTGGGAGCATACATTCAAATCATTGAGTCCCGCAAGCCATGCCGCTTTCACGTCCTCTTCTTCCAATTTCTCCTTTACCGAAGGAATCGCTATATAATCGAAATAATTTTCTTCTTTTTTGGGAATATCCACATTTACATTCGTTTCCTGATGAGCGCCGTTGGTATCGAGAAATGTTCTCTTAATGTTAACGATCTCCTTACCGCGCCATTTTAAAACGAGCCTCGGCTCCTTCGTCACAACGGCAACGGGAACCGCTTCCAGATTCTCCTGCGCTGCAAATTCCAAGAAGCTGTCTGCATCGGAAGGACCTACTACTACAGCCATTCTTTCCTGAGATTCGGAAATAGCTAACTCCGTACCATCCAGGCCCGCATACTTCTTCGGCACCTTATCCAAGTCTACGACCAACCCGTCCGCCAGCTCGCCGATCGCCACAGAAACGCCGCCTGCACCGAAATCGTTGCATTTTTTTATGATCCTGCTCACTTCTTCTCTTCTGAAAAGTCTCTGAATCTTGCGTTCTGTAGGCGCGTTTCCTTTCTGCACCTCCGCACCGCAGGTCTCGATAGAATTCTCCGTATGCACCTTGGAGGACCCTGTAGCTCCTCCGCAGCCGTCCCTGCCTGTCCTTCCTCCAAGAAGGATGATAATATCATCAGGATCGGAATTCTCACGAATAACGTTGCGTCTGGGCGCTGCTCCCATTACCGCACCGATTTCCATTCTCTTCGCCACATAATCGGGATGATAAATCTCCTTTACATAACCGGTCGCCAGTCCTATCTGGTTGCCATAAGAAGAATAGCCGCTGGCTGCACCGCGCACAAGCTTCTTCTGGGACAGTTTTCCTTTTAACGTCTCCGCCACCGGTACCGTCGGGTCCGCCGCACCGGTCACGCGCATCGCCTGATATACGTAGCCCCGTCCTGAAAGAGGATCGCGGATCGCACCGCCAAGGCAGGTTGCTGCACCACCGAAAGGCTCTATTTCCGTAGGATGGTTATGGGTCTCATTCTTAAAGAACACGAGCCACTCCTCGTTTACCATTCCCTCGCCGTAATCTATTTCCACAGGAACGATGACAGAGCACGCATTGATTTCATCGGACTCCTCCATATCGTTTAGCTTTCCGTCCTTTTTCAGCTTACGCATCGCCATAAGTGCCAGATCCATCAAACAGATGAACTTGTCCTTTCTGCCTCTGAAAATCTCTTCTCTCGTATCGAGATAACTCTGATACGTTGTTTCGATAGGGGTCCTGTAGTAGCCTTCGCCGAACTCCACGTTCTTAAGCTCCGTAGAGAAGGTAGTATGGCGGCAGTGGTCTGACCAATATGTATCGAGCACTCTGATTTCCGTCATGGTAGGATTTCTGCGCTCATCATTTTTGAAATAATTCTGAATGTGCTTAAAGTCCCTGAACGTCATGGCAAGCCCCAAAGACTCGTATAATTCCTCTAACTCCCTTTCCGGCATATCCTTAAATCCATCCAGAACGGAAACGTCTTCCGGTTCCTCGAACTGTGTAACAAGAGTATCCGGCTTCATCATATCCGTCTCTCTGGAATCCACCGGATTGATGCAATACGCTTTTATTTTCTCAAATTCATCCTCGGAAACGTCTCCTATTACGAGATAAGTGACTGCCGTCTTAATAATGGGCTGCTCATTTTCCCGTAAAAATTTCACACACTGAACTGCGGAATCCGCACGCTGATCGAACTGTCCTGGCAGATATTCCACGCTGAACACTTTTCCGTTCGCAGGTATCTCGAAGTTCTCCTTATAAAGGATATCCACCGGCGGCTCTGAAAAAACAATCCTGCAGGCAGCCTCAAAAGTATCTTCTGATAGGTTCTCAACATCGTAACGTATGAACATTCTCACGTCTTTTACGCCCGATATGCCTAAGTAACTTCGGATTTCCTCCTTCAGCTCTTTCGCCTTTACGGCAAAGGGTTCCTTCTTTTCTACATAAATGCGTTTCACATTTCCCATGATGAATTTACTTTCCTCCATTTTTTTAACATCAGAAAAGATTGCCTAACAATCCTCCAATTGATGACTATTCTTAATTATAACGAATCCTGACTAATTTTCAATGGTATATCCAAATATTTTGCGAAAAAGGGAAATAGCAGCATAAAAAATGCCCCAAAGTATCCTCTTTGAAGCATTTGCCATTCCACTAATTCTATTCTTCCATAATGAGGCCCTGCATAATATACATAACTTCTCTGTCCACAATGTCCTCTGTAATCCCTCTCGTCTGAGAAACTATTTTCAGCCCTTCCAGTACGTACATGATATTTCTCGCCGCTCCCAACGGGTCTTCGCAGTAGAATTCTCCCGCGGCCACTCCGGCCTCGATCAACTTCTCTATAATTTTCACCGCAGCATCGAATTGCTGCTTTAACAAATGGCCCTTCTTAGGAAATTTGTTTGCAAAAAAGAATTCGTATACCGCCATAGTAAGATTATTCTTCTTACTCAGCAGCTCTTTTTTCTGCTCCTTCAAAAACAGCGCAAGAATATCAGAGGGCGCCGCATCTTCTCCGATGCTTCCCGAGAAAACATCATCTGTTTCTTCCGTCTCCAGCTTCAACACTTCCATAAAAATCTCTTCCGTACTGGCAAAATACAAGTACAGACCTCCGCGGCTTATCTCACAGGCTTCTACGATGTCCTTCATCGTAACGTTCTTAAAGCCCTTCTCCATAAATACCTTTCTTGCCGTCTCCAATATATACATTCGCTTCTGCGCCGATTTTTCACTCATCTATACGAACCCCTTACTCAATCCCTGCCCCGCTTAGTTCTATCGGTTTATCCCAATACTCAAGAATTTCCTTCATCTTGAGCAATACCTTTAGAATGGAGCCGTTAGAAACTCCCTCTGTCCACAGTCTTCCTTTTGTCATGCCGCCCAGAATATACTTGGACAATATACCCTTCAGCATATCCATTTCGCGTATGGTAGCGACCGCTATCAGCCTCTGTTCGTCCGATGCGCTTCTTATACGGTTTCTGGAATAAACATAGGCATAGTTCCTGTCCAGCAGATTGGTTCTTCGCGCATCCTGCACAAGGCTCATCAAGGTACTCTCATACACCGGAAAAGATATAGAGTGCTCCGCAATCCCTTCCCCTTTGTACATATTGGACACATTAATCCCTGTTTTCGATTCCAGCCACGGAATATACCTGACCAGCCTCTCAACGTCCGGTCTATATCCGTTCACAATTTCCTGTATGTAAAGTGTGTCTTTATCCATTGAGCTGTCCCCCTCGGTTTATCCTTAGTTCTTTTAAGTATAACATAAAATGAAAAAAAGTACAGCGACTCTTGTCAAAAAAGGGAATCTTCTGTTGTATTTCATAACCAAAGTTAGTATAATATAAACAATTATTATAAGGAAAAATGTCAGCAGGAGGGGCAACATGGCAAAAGAAATTAAAATGGGCACTACAATTTGCGAGAGCGGGCAGCCGTTTAACGCTCTGCATACGATTTTGACAGGAACGGTACGCGCCGTATATTCGGACGGCGAATTTTTTTTGGACAAGGGAGACATTATAGGTCTCTGCGAGTTATATTTCAATACTTATATCTTTACCTACATAGCGTCGGACGATGTTACAATAGCATCCATTCCATACAGTGTGGGCGGGCTTCCCGTTATGTTTGGTAAAAATCCAAATTTCGCGCAGCTCGTTACTTCTTCCTGCTATAAGCAGATGAAAAATGTTCTGGAGGTCTACGAATTCTCCAAATACGACTGCAATAATCTGTATCAGTACTTAACGGACAGTTACAATGAATACGTGAAGCTCAGCGAACGGTACCGCATATCTCCCCGTGCACTGCCCGATTTGGAGACTATAGAGCCTCTGGCATTGGAGGAAGATATTCCTCAATGGCTCACCGACTTTTACGAAAACATGTCCACAGTTGTAACGCAGACGCTTCCTATGTCTCCGGTTCCCTACTTCGACTATTTAAATGGCCTGCTCATGAAGACCAGTCAGGACATCGCTGAAATTATGTCCGTATGCCTTATTATGTACGATTATAAATCAGACATTGCCAGACTGCTCATGAACGAGAATAGACTGGATCTTTTCGATTTATATACTACACTGTTTTTCAGAATCGGTCAGCGCGAGGAGGATTCCACTGCCATAAGTGCCGCTATAAGCCGTATGATGATCAATATGGAAGGCTTTGGCTCTATCGATCACGAGCTATACAAAGAAAGGATCAACGCTTACAAAGAAACTCTCGCCTTCATGGAGGAGAAAGGTTCGGACGTTCCCGTGGAGGATCCTGAGCTTGCCAAAAATGCCGCCGCCGTGGAGCATTCCCTGGATATTATTCTGGAATATGCGGACTGTGACCCTGATATTGCCGCAGATTTTCGCAAATATATTGAGGAATATAAGAAGCAGATTGATAAAAATGCGGTGGATGACGACAGCCGCAGACTGCGTATGAATATTACCAAACTTTTCTACACCATATATATGTCCGCTTTTCAAGCCAGCCTTCACGATGATTCCGTCCCGACTATTCTGAAGATGTTCTTCCAATTCGGGTATGTGGACGAAGAGTTGGCGGGAATGGACAATGTTTCCTATCTGTACTCCATCGCGGAGAATTTCCCTTCTTCTCCCGAGAATCATGTATACACCGCCTATGAATGGTTAAAAGCCGTTTATAACGGGGAAAAGGAGCCCAGCCGTAATGAATTCGATATCGATTATACGGCTCACATTCATGAGCTGAAGGTGACGGGTAAAATCACTGCTGCTCAGGAATCTCTGCTTTCCAAGAACAATGCAAAAAAGGTTATATTCGAGTTGGAAAATATGTTCCCTCTTGTCAATAAGATTACATTTGGCCGTATTTCCACATTCTGTCCGGTATTTTCCGACCACAACGTGCTGAAGGATCTATCTCAGACACTCGTTACTGCCGACCGAATCACCGAGTCTATCACCCGGATCCGCTCTATTGATTTCGGCGCATACGGGCGAGAGACTATTTATTCCAATCCCGACGGCGGCGTAGCGAAGGAAATGATTAACGTTGAGGTTCTTCCCGACATTATCCTATTTCCTAATGTCGGTATCCGTGGAGTTATGTGGCAGGAAATCGAAGGCAAGCGCCGTACTACCCCTGCACGCTTTATGTCTTCCGTCTTCCAGATGGAAGACCTGCTTACCATCATGACGAGGCTTACCGGAGAATTCCGCTGGGAAATGTGCAAACGCGTTCAGGGTGCCAGGTGGAACGATATTTCCGAGCGTTCTCTCACCAGCGAATACTTCGACTACATACAGTTTTATAAGAAGAATCTCGAACTCAGCTCCGATGCCAGAGATAAGATTAAATCCGCAATGCAAAAAGCGAAAAACAGTTACAAGGAAATGTTCATACGGGATTACATCATCTGGATTATGTTTGAGGCTAAAGGTGCTCCCCGTCTTAATAAGGTGGCAAGAGACATTCTCTTTACTCACTGCCCGTTCTCCAAGGATATACGTGAACGGCTGAAGATGAATCCTTTGTACAAAGACATTCTGGACCGGTACCGGATCCGCAGCGCTCAGAAGCTTCATCACATGGACAACATATATCAAAAGCTGCAAAAGAGCCGCCTGCCCGTTCCGCCTGAGATTGCGGCTCAGCGTGAATATCTGGATATGTAGCATCAATTACAGGTCGATTTATAAATTTATAAAGAAAATTTAATTTTACATACAAAAGCAAAAAGCGTATACTGCATGGTATACGCTTTTTGTTTCCGGCGACAGCCGTCACCCCTTGAAAGGTAGATGTTTATGAAATACATTTTGTTATTTATAAAGAAAACGTTACGCCTCGTGCTAAAGCCGCTTTCGTTTGTTCCCGCCCTTTTTGTCATGTACATGATATTCCAGCTTTCCGAACAGAATGGCATTACCAGCAGCCAGCTCAGCTATAAAGTCAGCGTCAAAATAGTCACTGTCACCGACAAAGTGTTGGATAAGGATTTTTCCGAGGAGCAAATCGAGCATTATGCAGACCGCATTCACCATTATGTACGCAAGCTGGGGCATGTTACGGAATATTTTATCCTGGCAGTGACAGTGGCCTTCCCTCTCTATGTATACGGAGTCAGAGGCTTCGCCCTCATGGTCGTGGCAGGAATATTCTGCGTGGGCTTTGCTGCTTTTGATGAGTACCACCAATCCTTTGTTGCAGGCAGGGGGCCATCCTCCCGTGATGTGGCAATCGACAGCATCGGAATCTTCATAGGCATCGTTCTTGTCCGTATCGTCGGATGGGCCGGGCGAAAGACTATTTTCCGTCCTCTTTCCAATCATAAATAAAACGGATATGCTCAAAATCGCCTTCCGCCGCAACATATGTTGCGGCGGTTCCTTTTTCCGATGTCTCCTGCACATTCCCCTGCAAAAACAGGCTATCCATCCCACAAGCATTAGCTATCTCAATGTCACTCCCGAGTTCATTCCCGATCATAACGCAATCTTTTGTCTTCAGATGCTGTTTTTTAAGCAACAACTCCATATAAGCCCGTTCCGGTTTCTTCACTCCATAATCCGATGAAATAAATATATCATCAAAAAACTTTTCAATCCCCAACGTTTCAATTTCCGGCATCGTAAACAATCGCTGTGCATTAGACAGCAGAAATACTCTCCGGCCAATCCGCTTCAGTTCCGCAAGCATTTCCGCCGCCCCTTCATAGACTCTTATATATTCCCTGGACCATTGCCTGAACCTCCTGGCCGCATATACTGCCGTTTCCTCTCCCACTCTCACATTTTTCCTCATGTACAGCTTCCGAAACACCTCTCCAATCTCTATCTCCGGATATTCGCATTCTTTTTCCCGGCGAATCCTCTCCTCCTCTTCTCTGCATAACAAAAAGTAATCCCGCTTCAGTTCCTCCGCCTCATACACAGCCCCCACATTCCTGTAAAGCTCTGCCATTCCCTTCCACAAGTTCTCCTTATTCTCATTCGTCCGAATATCAACCAACGTTCCATACAAGTCAAAAATATAATTCTTATACATCCTTCTGCTCCTTTTCGTGTTCTTCAAAGATTTACAGAATCCGCACACTCCCCTCAGCGAAATACTCCAATAGAATATGGAGGCATAATAACCTCTGCATTCTCCACTCCAATCTTTTCCTCTCCCGTAAGCAGCGCCCCACCCAGTGACTCTATATCATTTATTTCTTCTTCATTCACAGTGATTCCGCTCAAATCCACGGCCTGCTCTTCTCCTGAAATATTCATAATAAGAAGTATTTCCGAATCTTCATACGCCTTCTTTATCACACACACATTATTGCCAGAAGCACTCTCCACATAGCTTACCTCTCCTCTGGCGATCTCCGGATAAACATTTCGAAGCCTTATCGCTTCCTTATAATAATTGTAAATGGAATCTGCTGTCTCGACCTGTTCGCTTAGGCTGCCATATTTCATCTTCACTGCATCCATATCCGGCGGTCCGGCGCACATGCCTGCTTCTTCACTGTTTTCACTCCAATACATGGGTGCTCTCTTATTCTCGTCTTTGCCCGATCCTTTCATTCCCAGTTCTTCACCATAATATAGGAAGCAACTGCCATTCATCATAAGATTCAAACCACCGGCCATTTTTGTCTGGCTCTCTGCGTTCTCTCCTGAATAATAGCCCGCACTTCTTCCTAAATCGTGATTGGTATAAAAGGGCGCGTCAATATAATCGGCATTATACTGAGAGAACTTTTCATCCAAGGACTGCAGCGCTTTCCCGAATCCGCTGGCTGACTGGCTTCCTTTTACTGTATTCGCTATGATTCCCCCGCTGTCCGCAAAAGCGAAGTCAAAGACGCTGTCTATGCCGCTTTCATAATATTTCGCATAGGTATCCATATCCGACCATACCTCCGCTACAATATAGGCATCCTCCTTTTTCTCCTTTACCATTTCACTAAACCAGGAAAGGACTTCGATATTAGCATCTACCGTACCGGAATAATATTCCTTTGCCGCGTCCAGTCTGAATCCGTCTACTCCCTTTGCCAGCCAGAAATCGACAATATCCTCGATTTCTCCTCGCACCGCTTCATTGCCAAGATTAAGATCAGGCATTTCACTCCAAAACTGCGCTTCATAATACCACATTTCATCAAGCCCGCTATACCCGGCACCTCCTTCCCTGGAGAAGTTGTAATAATCGATGTAAGGGCAATCCTTCGAAGACGGCTCTGCATCGCCTATGCTTTTCAAATAACTGCCGGCTTTTATGAACCATGGGTGAGAAGAAGAGGTGTGGTTCAATACCAAATCCAGAATCACATCGATTCCCCTCTCATCACACGCCGCCATAAATTCCTCAAAATCACCCATCGTTCCATACTGTTCATCGATTCCGTAGTAATCCGTCACATCATATTTATGATAAGTGGCGGAGGGCATGATAGGCATCAGCCAAATCCCATTGCATCCCAGATCGGTATCCGTAGCATCGTCTCCGTCATTAATGTAATCGAGTTTCTTCGTCAAGCCCTTCAAATCGCCAATTCCATCCCCATTTCCATCATAGAAAGAATATACGAATACCTCATAAAAAGTACGATATTTATCATCTAATACGTTCAAGGCCTGCTTTTCGGCCACAGTGCCTCCTAATGCATCTGCACTGTTTCCACCCTCGTTCTCTTCGCCTGCGCTGCCTGAGACAACTCCGTTCTTCTTTGCATCTTCTCCTCCGCCATTTCCACAGCCTGCAAACGAGCTAATACCCACACACGCCGCCAGCAATATACTAAATATCCTTGTTTTCATAGAATATCTCCTCCCAATCTCTTTTCTAAGCCTATGACATTATTCCATATCCATGACGGCATAAAATATGCAGGCAAAGCGCATTCACGATTTCTTTTTCGATCACTGCCCTGCCTGCAATTTAAGTTTCATATGATTGTCATCCCTTTACCGCGCCGGACATGCCGCTGGAGTAGAACCTCTGGGTTACCACGAACAAAATTGCAATCGGGATGGAAATACATACGCTTCCCGCCGCAAACGCGGTGTACCAATTGTCTATATACTCTCTTTCGAGCATCCTCCAGAGTCCCAATGCTACCGTATAATAATCGGCATTGGCCCTGCATATAACCCTCGCAAAGATGAAATCCACCCAGGGAGCAATAAATGTAGTGATGACCGTGTATACGATAATCGGCTTGCTGAGCGGAACCGTAATCTTCGCAAACACCTGAAATTTAGTTGCGCCGTCCAAATATGCCGCTTCGTCCAATGCCTTAGGAATCGTATCGAAGAAGCCCTTGGCTATGTAGAATTCGATACCGGCCCCTCCCGAATAAACGAGAATGAGCGCCACACGGATCATCGCTCCCTCCGACAAGCCCATGGCTTTTAAAATGTAGTAAACGGCTATCATGGACATAAATGCCGGAAACAGCTTTAGCACGAGAGCTACATTCATTAAAGGCTTACGTGCCATGAATTTTAATCTGGACATGCTGTAGGAAACCGCCAGCACAAAAAATGTGGAAATAGCACAGGAAAAAATTGCAATAATCAACGTGTTTGCAAACATTTTAGGGAAATTTAATACATTTGTCTCGGTAAAAAGCTTTATATAATTGTTAAACGTGTATGTTTTCGGGAAGAATGTCGACATATAGGAGCCTTTTTCTCCTCGAAAGCTCGTTAATACTACCCAAAATATAGGGAACAGCCATATCGTCGACAATACCGCCAGAAAAATGTGGACAATTACGTTCGTGATAGTTTTTCTCGTTCTTGCACCAGCCATTTCTTTCTTCTTCATCCTTGGAATCCCTCCTCATCTTTATAAGAACCTGTATTCCTGTACGTGACGATGGCGACAACAGCCAGCACCACGAAGGTCATAATTCCGATGACCGCTCCGAGGTTAAAGTATTGCTGGTCGATTGTGAGCTTATACAGCCACGTAATCAGAAGATCTGTTCTTCCCGCAGTGGAACCCACCGGCGTGGGATGCCCCAGAGAAAGGAGGTAAATAACGTTGAAGTTATTCACGTTACCGGTAAACTGAGTGATCAGATAAGGCGTCGTCACAAACAGCATATAAGGCAAGGTTATCCTGAAGAAAATAGTAAATATATTGGCTCCGTCCACTCTTGCCGATTCATAGAGTTCTCCCGGTATGTTCTGAAGAATTCCCGTAACCTGAAGCAGCGTATAAGGAATGCCTATCCATAGGTTGATTACGATAACGGTCACTCTCGCCCACATCGTATTGGTAAAAAAGGGAAGGGAAGTTTCGATAAGCCCTACGTTCCTTAGCATGGTATTTACCGCGCCCTCGGGCTGCAGCATCGTCCGCATGATGAGAAGGGAGACGAACTGCGGAACTGCAATGGAAAGCACGAAGCAGAATCTCCAGAAGCCTTTTATCTTCGTATCCTTCCTGTTGATGATGATGGCCAGTATCATACCGAATATGTAGTTTAGGCCGGTAGCAAGTATGGCCCATGTGAGCGTCCATGCCAGTACGGACCAGAAGGTCTGCCCCATAGAATCCTGAAAGCTGAGCACTTTAATGAAGTTTGCCAAACCAACCCAGTCGAACAAAACCAAATGGTCCTCATACTTGGAGTAATTGGTAAAGGCCATGGTAATCATGAAAATAAGCGGCAATATGGTAAAAAGCAATATTCCCATGATCGGTGGCGTCATTAATAATATATGTAAATTTTGATTGAACAAATCCTTGATGTCGTCTTTGAAAGAATTGATATGTTTACCGTTTTTGCTCAAGATCTCCGCCTTGTAAGCGCTGCGCAGCGAAGCCGTCCAAAGCAGAATAAAACCTGCTGTAATAGATAAGGTAACTACACCGTACAACAAAATAAGCAACGAGTTATCCCCGGCAACATACTCATAAATACCCTTTTTTTCATTCCATATTTCCTGCTGGGCCTGTGTTCCCAAGGAGGGCATCATCGCCAAGTTATGTATACCATTCTGAATCATGAATAAAATATAGCTTATTTCAATCGCGAGAAATAAAAGTCCTTTAACTATCTGTCCGCGCGCAATGTTTCCCGCTCCCATAAACAGCATGGACAGCTTTGTTGCCAAATCGCCTTTCTTTACCGCATTACCTAACGTATAAGGCGTTGCGAACTCTTTTACCTTCATTTTTCCTTCTCCCATGCTGTAACCTCCTGAAGCGAAAGATACCCCAAGGTGCCCGCAAAAGTTACGGACACCCCGGAAGCTATCACTTTTTTACCGTCTATTATTCCACTACCGATGTATTCAATGAATCGTTGAGGGCCTCTGTTTTTTCCGCTGCGTTTGCATGCGTTACTTCTTTGTTAACAAATGCTCTACCCATGTTCTCAGCAGGAGTCCAGTAATTGCCCATGGCTGCTACGAACGGCTGGATAATAGCTGTGTTGTCGAAAGCCGCATTCTGCGCTGCTACGAGAGCGTCGCTCTGAAGTGCAGGTTCTGCCAAAAGCTCCGTATTACATGGAATGATGTTTCTCATTTCATAATGTGCCTTCTGTGCGTCCGCACTTCCCAAATAACTTGCAAGAGCAACTGCAACCTGCATATTATCGCTGTTAGGATTAACACCGATCGCCTTGGAACCCGCAAACGCCATCATCTGCTTTTCTTCGCCGTTAATTGTAATCGTAGGAAGTTCTCTTGCCCCGAAGTTGTCACCGAGAGCCTCTTTTACTGCCGCATAGTCCCAGGAACCTGAGAATTTTGCGGAGATGCTTCCGTCGCGTAAGCCTGCAAGTCCTGCACCGTCAGCGTCGTTTACAAAGTTCGGGTCAGCCGCCAAATCTACGAGATATTCCGTTACTGCAGTCGCTTTGTCGCCGCTAAAATCGATTCCCTGCGCTTCGTCGTTGCTATTTCCAAACAGAGTGCATCCGTTCGCCACATAGAAAGAAGCAATATACCATGAGTCGGTAAGAGGGAATGCAACCTTCGCTTTTGCGATCATCGTATCCAGGTTAGAGGCCTCTTCCTCAGAAAATACGCTCTTGTCATAGTACATAAACCATGTATTCGTTGTAAAAGGAACGCCGTAAACCGCTCCATCAAGGGATACAGAATCTACTATCGCCTGGGAATTTGTACTCTTAACATAGTTTTCCGTCTCGCCGCCCAATCTTGCAATAGCGTTCGAAGCGACTAATTCTGAAAGGTTATCGTTTGCAAACATATATACATCCGCCGCTGCTTCAACATCCTGCGTTACGGTAGCCTTCGCCTCGCCTTCCGCGCATACGCCATAGGTAAATGTGATATCCCAGTTCGGATGAAGTGCTGCGAACTGCTCACACATAGTAGGAAGCCAGTTACCGTTTTCTGCTGACTGATCCTCGGAAGGCCCCCATACGAGAATTTCAGCAGTAAGCGCTTCTTCCTCTTCTATTTCCGCTTCTTCTGCCGGGGCAGCCTCCTCCGCAGGTGCTTCTTCTGTCGTCTCGGCCGGAGCCTCTGTCGTTGTAGCCGCCGTACTTCCGCAGCCTGCCAAAGATGCCACCATAGCAGCTGTCATGAACAATGCTAACATTTTCTTTTTCATTAATTTTCCTCTCCTTTTCTCTTTGACCTTGTCTCAATATTGTCTCAGGGCTCTCACCCTTATATATAAAATGTGCTTTGCACATCTTATACCAGATGTTATTACGTCGCTATTTCGCCTGCGGTTTCATCGCAAGTTGATGGCCGGATAGTAACATTCTAACGCCTATATATGGTAGATATGGTCCTTATCCACGTCCGCCGCTCTTCGCTTAAACAGTCGTGCCATACCCGCCAGCGCCAATTGCTCCCTACCGTAGAAGGGTGGTTCATCCTCGCTTCGTTTCCCAGCTTCAGAATATCCTGCATCTGTAAAATCACCACATCCGCAATGCTGGAATAAGCGAGCCTTATGAAGGCATCCGGAATCGCATCCTTGGAATCTATGTTTAGATATTCATATAAAAAAGCAAGCTCATATTCTGTCTTATCCCGATAACTGCCTACAATTGTCTCATTATCGTGTGTCCCCGCATAAACGGCGGTATTTCTGTCTATGTAATTATGAGGAAGATATTCTGAAGAAATGTCTCCGCCGAAAGCGAACAGCAGTACCTTCATTCCGGGCCATTCCATCTTCTCCCGCATCTTTTTGACTGCTGGTACACAGGGTCCCAGGTCCTCTACCATAATCTTGCATTCGCCCGATTCTTCTTCCATAATGTCTAAGAATTTCTTTCCCGGACCTTTTTCCCACTTTCCATCCTTCACACCGCCTTTTTCAAAGGGAATGCTATAATATTTCAAAAGACCGCTGAAATTATCGATCCGCATTGCATCGTACAGTCTGGCATTCTCCTTCATCCGCATACGCCACCAGCAAAAGCTTTCTTTCTCTATCCGCTTCCAGTCATACAGCGGGTTTCCCCATTTCTGACCGTCTGCGGAATATGCGTCCGGCGGACAGCCTGCCACCCTGTCCGGCATTCCATCAGGGCCTAGTTGAAACATTTCTCTATGCCCCCATACATCTGCACTGTCCAAAGCCACATAAAGAGGGACATCTCCGATTATCTCGATCCCTCTGCTGTTGGCATAAGACTTAAACCGGCTCCACTGGATAAAAAATTTGTATTGACAGAATTTCCAGAAGCCTGTTTTTTCTTCGTTCTTACGCTTATAAGCTGAAACCGCCTTGGCCTCATGCTCTCGAAGTTCCTTGTGGAAACTTAGCCACTCCTTGCCCTCAGACTCCGACTTTATCGCCATAAAGAGGCTGTAATCCTCCAACCATTCCTTTTTCTCCTCACAAAAGGAGAGAAAATCCGTATTCTTTCTGTCAAAGCGGCTATAGGCCTGCTCCAGCACCCTGAATCTGTTGTTATATAAAACGGCATAATTGATATCATGCTCGTCACTTCCCCAGTTGTAACTTCTGATTTCTTCTCTTTTCAAAAGACCGTCTTTTACCAAATCATCCAAATCTATCATATATGGATTGCCCGCAAAGGCGGAAAAGGATTGATAAGGACTGTCACCGAAGCTTGTAGGACCAATCGGCAATACCTGCCAATACCGCTGTTTCAAATCCACCAGCAAATCCACAAACCGGAAAGCTTCCTCCCCCAATGTCCCTATTCCATATGCTGAAGGCAAACTTGTAATCGATAACAGGATTCCAGCTCCTCTTGTAAATCTTTTTTTACCCATTGCCTTTGCCTCCATCCCTATAGGTATGTTTTTAATTTTTCGTAAAGTTTCGTATCTGACATGAATTTATCACTTTTATAACAGCTTTGTCAATGATTATAATGGTTTTATTATAATTTTTGACAATTTTACTGATTTCAACTTCTGTTTTTTGTTAATTATTTTTTTGTTCTATAGAAAATATTCGAAAAAATAATATGACTTGAAATCATTTTGTTTTACTTATATACTGTTTATAGGAATCTAAGACATATAGAAAGAATAAAAAACGATGCAAAAAAGATTAGCTTGAAAATTATAAAGTGACAGACAACAGAAAAGGAAACCTTATGGCAACGATTAAAGATATTGCAAATAAACTGGGTATATCCGTCAGTACCGTATCGAAGGGCTTGAACGGAGCCAGCGACATCAGCGAGGCTTTGCGGCAGACCGTCCTTGATACGGCAGTGGAAATCGGATATACTACGAAGAAAATGAAAAAAGAAGAACACAAAAAACTTTGTGTTTTTATTGAGAATATGGATTATGAGACGAACAACCAGTTCGGCTATGAAATTATCTTAGGCTTTAAGCAGGCGGCATACCGGGACAAATGGGACATTACCGTACTTCCCATCAATCCCACTTTTCAAATGCAGGAAAAATATGACACCTACATGCTGAAAAACGGCTATCGCGGCAGCTTTCTTCTTGGTTTTTCTCTTCAGGATAATTGGATGGGCCAGCTTAACTCCACCACGATTCCCACCGTACTCTTCGATAACTATATAAGAAAGAATCCCAACGTGGCTTATGTGGGAACGGACAGCTTTGAAGGCATCGATATCGCCATGGAACATTTAATTTCCTTAGGTCATAAGAACATCGCCTTTTTGAATGGCTCTCCCAACTCCATGGTCTCTGAGCAACGTATGCAGGCATACTTGGACAGTCTTGCTTCTCATAACCTTCCCTTCAACGAGAAGCTGACCGCATATGGCTATTACGTTGCCGAGAGTGCAAAATATCATATCCCGTCCTTCCTTGCGCAAGGTGCTACCGCCATCCTCTGCGGAAACGATTTAATCGCTTCCGGTGTCATCATGGAATGCAGTATGCATGGCTTTCGTGTTCCTGAGGACATCAGCGTTATCGGCTTCGATGATTTGCCGATTTCAGCCCACTTGGACCCTCCCCTTACTACTATAAGGCAGAACAGGGCAGAACTTGGGAAATGCGGCTATTTCGCGCTGAACGGGTTGATCAACCACGTTTCCATCAGCCGCACAATGCTCCACGCCCAATACATCGAAAGAGCCTCTACGGCTCCCGCGAAAGAGTATAAAAAAACGGTCTGATTTTTGCAAAATATGTCTTGCTATCAAATAATCCTTATGCTATAATATGATTCGGCGGTCTAAAAAGGCCGGACATAGGGGCATAGTTCAAGGGTAGAACAGTGGTCTCCAAAACCATCGATGTGGGTTCGATTCCTACTGCCCCTGCTCTTTAAAAAAGTCCTGGATTATCGTATTTATACGGTATTCCAGGACTTTTTATATTCATGATATTTAACATATGGAACTTCGAATCATTAGTCAACCAAAGGGCACATTTACAAAGAATGAGTTGAAAATGTGGAAAGTAATAAAATGCGCACGGGAAACGCTTTCCTTTCCTGACAAACTCAAATAATAGAGTTATTCTATGTTTAATTAAGGAAATCCTTAATTAAACTTATGCAGATGGAAGAAGGAGGATGTTCTATGGATTTTATCCAGACATTGCATATAATCACAGACCCCACCAGATATCAGATCCTTCGTCTGTTAATGGAACGTCATTACTGCGTCCGGGCGATTTCCAAAAAACTTGCAATCAGCGAACCTGCTGTCTCTCAGCAAATGAACATTCTAAAAAAAACCGGTATTATAACAGGATCAAAAATGGGATATCATATGCATTATCATGTAAATATTGATTTCATGAAACAAATACTCGAACACTTTAATAAAGAAATTAATTCTGTCAAAACAGAAGAAAACCTTACGCCGAAATGTATATGTGAATACGAATGTGACAGAAAGTATTAAATACAATTACAATCAATAATAGGAAATCTAAAATGGACAAAGAATATCTAATCAACAATAAGCCTGCCAGGGCACTGGCTCTGTTTACCTTGCCTATGATCATAGGTAATTTATTTCAGCAATTTTATACTATGGCCGATTCAATCATTGTCGGCCGTTTTGTAAGCGAGGATGCTCTTGCAGCAATTGGCGCTTCCTATTCTTTCACCAACGTATTTATTTGTATTGCCATAGGAGGCGGCGTGGGAGCTACTGTTATCACAAGTCATTATTTAGGAGCGGGGAATTATAAAAAAATGATACAGTCTGCTTCCACGGCACTGATATCATTTTTATTATTAAGCGTTGTCTTAGCTGCATTGGGACTAATCTTTGGCCGTACCTTTATGATTTATTTAAACACCCCTGAAAACATACTCGATATGGCTTCTGACTATCTTGCAATTTATTTCTGGGGACTTCCATTTTTATTTATGTATAATATAATTTCCGCTATATTTAACGCCATTGGAAAATCTCGGATTCCTTTGTACCTTTTGATTTTCTCCTCTCTGCTTAATATTGGACTGTCAGTTTTTATGGTATATTATGTGGAGCTTGGCGTAAAAGGTGCTGCATGGGCGACCTTTATAGCGCAAGGTGTATCTGTTGTACTTTCCTTTATTCTGCTGATTCAGGAATTCAAAAAATACTCTTCCTATCTCGAAACTGCTTTTGACACATCCGCCCTTACTGAAATGTCAAAGGTAGCGTTACCTTCCATTCTGCAGCAATCGACTGTAGCTATCGGTATGCTTTTGGTTCAATCGGTGGTAAACAGTTTCGGCAGTGAAGTACTGGCTGGATTTTCCTCCGCTATGCGGGTGGAAAGTATTTGCATTGTGCCTATGGCAGCCATAGGAAATGCCATGTCGTCCTACACTGCACAGAATCTGGGTGCCGGAAAACAGGATCGTGTTAGAAAAGGATATCATGTGGTAAACGGATATATTCTTTTATTTGCTGTTGTTATCTGCATCATACTGGAAAACTTCTATACGCCCATTGTCGGATTATTTCTGGGAAGCGGCGGAACCCATCTGGCATTTCAGACCGGAACCGGCTATTTGCGCTTTATGGGTTTCTTTTACATCTTATTGGGATTAAAGATGAGTACCGATGGACTGCTTCGAGGAGCTGCCGACATGAAAATGTTTACCATTGCAAATTTGGCAAACTTATCACTTCGGGTCATTATTGCACTTACTTTGTCTCCACATTATGGTATTTCAATGGTGTGGTATGCTGTTCCCATTGGTTGGATGACCAACTTAGCAATCTCTTACTCGCAGTATCGCACCGGAAAATGGAAAACATTTTAGTTATCAACTATATTTATTTCTATCGTGTCACCTTCCTGGATGTCTTCCGCGAACCATCTGCGTGCGATATCAATGAAAGAACATGGTTCTTTATCAATTGAGCATGTTACTATTCTATTTTCGATTCTGACTATTGTTATTTTCATATACTACCCTCATCATAAGTTTATTTTCCCCTCTAGTAAAAATAATAGCAAATACTATTATTTTTTTCTATGTTTATTTATACTAGAAAAACTGTTATTCTTATTAAAAAATTTATGACAATGTCTTTCCAACCTTGTCCAGGCTGCTCAGCAGACGAATTACTCAATCCTGTTTTGTTTCCGATAATCGGTCTTTGGGATTGCCACAGGGTATCATCACTTTTTCGTACTTATAATGGCCTGCGTCTACAATCATGCGGCACATGGTGAGCTCCAGATTAAAACGTCGTTTACCGCAGCTTCCCGGATTAAGAAGCAGCACTTCGTCAGTAACTTCTGCGGAATATTTATGGGAATGTCCATAGATTACCACGTCCACATTTGCCAAATATTGGGGAATATCCTTCTTGTTATGAACAATAAAGAATCTCACTCCTTCAATAGTGACAGTAATGCTCTTAGGCAGAGCTTCCGCCCAGTCCCCGTCGTTGTTACCGCGCACCACATAGGTCTTTCCGAGCTGTCTTATAGACTCGATAACATATGGCGTGTTGATATCTCCGGCGTGGATGACACAATCAGCTGCAGCCAGCTCAGCTATGACATGTTCGAGTAGCAGGCCATGAGTATCGGCCAGAATTGCAATATGTTTCATATGCTCCTCTTTCTTTATTTTATTACCATCGATTGCAAGGTCATACTTATTTTTCACAATGTCATAACATATCATTCGTGGTCATCTATAATCCTCTGTTTTTTTTAATTAATTTTGATATATTATAATTTTTTTCTTGCTTTCTATTTTTTTCTGTGCTATAATACAAAAATATTCTAATGAGGTTTTGATTTCACATATTTTTTGTAAGTCATTATTGTGATGATTTACGAAAGGTATGTGATTTTTTTGATTTTATAAAATATGATTAATTTTTAAGGAGGTATCTTTCATGAATAATAGTACGGCAAAATGGCTTGACTCGCAAAAAGGTGCTGGTTTCATCTCGGACGTTCAGGATGATAATGACTTCGTACAATATAAAACAATAGACGAAGGTCAATCTGTAATATTTGATTTGATGTTGCAAAAAGTACTCATGGACTACAAGCAATCGATGTTAGCCTTGCATAAGTAGCATTTGAAAAGATCACTTTATAAGTGGTCTTTTTTAGTGTAATAGAAAAGTTCTCCTATTACATAAAAATGGATGCGCAGCTATGAGCGCGGAACAAAAGTTGTACTGTTAAGGTATTTGACTGCGGGAGTGCGCGAAGCACACTTTTGTTCTTGCTTCTATATGAAATATGTGATCGTAATAATAGTAAGAAACAAAATAGGCAGATAGGGTGGACAACCTGGCAAGCCACCAAAGGTACCATATTAAATATTTCCTCCTTTTAAACGACATTATCTCTAAAGTTAGTGCACTTTAGATAAAAGGACACAGAAAAACAATGATTAAGAATTTGACAAGGATTTGTTTAATTGCCGGAAAAGATTATTCCTATTTTATTTGTTATATTGATACTAGAAGAAATATGAAAGGAACAATATATGAATAGATTACTTTTACAAACCAAACAATTATGTAAGACATTTTCATCGGATGGGCAACAGCAGCATGTCCTCTGTAATTTAGATATCGATATTTATGAAGGTGATTTTACCATTATAATGGGAAGCTCAGGCTCAGGTAAGACTACTCTTTTATACGCATTATCCGGGATGGACACTCCTACCCTTGGCAAGATTATTTTTCAAGGTACTGAAATCCAGAAGTTTAGCAGCGATGAGCTAGCGAACTTCAGAAAAAAACATTGCGGATTTGTATTTCAAAACATCTATCTTCTGGAAAATATGAGCATTTTGGATAATGTTCTCACTGCCGGATATCTTGTAAACAATAACAAGCCCGCAATTATCAAACGTGCGAAGGAGCTTTTTCTTCAGGTTGGATTAACAGAAGAAATATGGAGTAAATTTCCTACCCAATTATCCGGCGGCGAAAGGCAGCGTGCCGCTCTTATCCGCTCTTTAATCAATGAGCCCGACATCCTATTTGCGGATGAACCTACCGGAGCACTCAATTCTTCCTCGGGCAAAGATGTCCTGGATATTCTGACAAAAGTAAATCAAAACGGCCAGAGTATTGTAATGGTAACACACGATATAAAAGCTGCCATCAGGGCTGACCGTATCATTTACCTGATGGATGGTAAGGTATGCGGAGAACTTCATCTGGATAAATATTCGGAGGCAGATATGGACGATCGCTTTAAGAAAGCCCGGGATTTCCTTCAGGAGAACAATTGGTAAAGGAGAAGCTTTAATGATTTCATTACATTTAGCACTTACAAATTTGAAACGAAAGCATAGTGGTGTCATTTCATTCGCCATTATCGTGATGATCGCATCCTGCTTTTTTAACATGGTACTATCAACCGGAGAAGTTAACTCCTCTTTTGAGTCTCAAAGCGAGAAGTTAAATGGAACTGATTGCTATATTCTTTTCTCACCCAATATGTATTATGAAGATTTTGCAATCTTTCTGGAAGCAAAAGAACATGTTACCGGCGTAAATGCCGAAGATATCATCTCATTTTCCGGTAAATACTACTCACCTAATACCAGCAGCCCCAGTCCCGCATCCTTGTTCATTCAAAATATAAATACAGAACGTTCTATTTCCCGGATCGATATATGGGATCCCCAGGAAAATAAAAGCGGGCTATACTTACCTATCGCTTTTCAGGCTCTTGGTTATAAAATCGGTTCCTCCTTCATATTAAGAGATTCATCTGAACACGAATATACATATGAAATACTAGGCTTTTGTAATGTATCGGAGTTTGGAGCTGCTACCAATCTTTTGCAAACAAGAATTGTTGCTACGGCTGATGTTTTCCATGAGTTATCTTTTAATTTTGGAACTAAAACATTGCTGAACTTCACAGTGGATGATAATAATGCTCTGCGTTACGAATCTCAACTGGTTGACTATGCTTCAGCATATACCAGAAATACCCAATGTATAGAAATGGCGGCCTCCCGCACTGATTTTTCAGCCGCATTTACCTTATTCGCTTCTATTATTTCGACCATTATTATTACATTTTCAGGAGTGATTTTTATGGTTGCTCTTATTATGGCAATTTATAGAATCAAATCCGGTATTAATGAGAACCTTACCATAATCGGCACTTTGAAAGCATTAGGCTACACAAGCAGGCAAATTGCCTTAGGCCATGTCTTCGAATACATGATCATCTGTTTTATCAGCAGCATCATAGGAACCTTGTTTTCCTATGCCTGTGCGCCGTTATATCATAGAATACTTATATTAATCACTGGTGTATCTATTAAAAATACTAGTCACATAAGTTTGGACATGATGATAATCCTGATTATCACGCTATTGATTGGCCTAGTCGTTTATCTTTCCACCACGGGAGTAAAAAAAATGCCTGTTGCCGTTATACTCCGAGGTGGGCTTCTATCTCACAATATTAAAACAAATGCTGTAGAGCTAGAACACGCAAAAGGTTCCATTCATCGGATACTCTGTTTGAAACATTTGATTATGTTTAAAAAACAGAATATATCTATCTGTATAATCATTGCTATCGTAAGCTTTACATTATGCTTTGGCTTCATACTGTTTGAAGGCTTCGGAATCAATGATACTTTTATAAAAAATATACTTGACAGCGAATTAACAGAAGCCAATATTACACTCGATAATCATGCGGACATAGAAGAAATTTCCCGGATTATAAACAGTAATGAAAATATTAAAAAAATTATAAGAATAGGTTTTGAAGGCGTAACAATTAACAATACATCCTACAACGCACGTGTCTTTGATAATTTTGAAAATCTGGAATCCATTAAAATTGCTGACGGAAGTTTTCCTGTTAATGATAATGAAATTGCCCTTTCCATTTACGTCGCAAATTTGTTAAACAAAAGCATTGGAGATGTCATAACGTTAAATTCCATCGGCATTAAAGCAGACTATATCATCTCAGGTATTACCTCCTCAACCATGTCTTATAATACTTTTTTAACCGAGGATGGCTTTAAGCGGCTATATGCCGCCTATGCTCCCAGCACAATATGTGCTTATCTCCATAAAGGCTATACCTATGAACAGTTCGCCGATTTTATATTTAACAAATTCGGATACACCCAGAGTCAGCTTTTATCCGGAAACATGCTTAATGACACCAATAATAAATATTCTTCAATAAAAAATACGATCGATTCAAAAATGATCCGACTAAAACAAAATTATAATATTAACAGCATGGAATACGCATTGAATATAGACGGCAATACGGTCTTAAGCAGCGGTACCGCTGCTTATCCCATTAAGGACGTGTACTCAAATGCCACTTTGCTGGCAGGTTATCTTAATATTTTTAAACTGGCATTTGGACTCCTGGCAACTTTCATCCTGGTAATTACATTGATCATTATCTTTGTTGTACTTTCTATTATGGTAAAACAGACTGTGAATATCAAAAAGCTCGAGTTTGGTATATTGAAATCTTTAGGTTTTACCACCGGCGAATTAAGAAAGCAGCTTACCTTTTGCCTGCTGCCTTCTGCTATTGTTGGTGCTTCCCTGGGCTCCTCTATTGCTTATGGAACAACATTGCCTTTTGTAACAAAACTATTTTCTCTTATAGGCTGGCGCGGCTTCCAATATGAATCTCCCTCAATCATCACATTACTATCCGCTGCCATAATCATAATCGTATTTACATATATGATGTCCTATTTACTTACCTCAAGAATTAAACGGATCTCTGCTTATGAGCTGATTGAAAATTAGAAGGAGAAACTATTTATGAAAAAACTATATTTACAAGCCTTTATAAGCCTTTTTTCTCTTCTTATTGGTTTTATGCTGCTGTCTATTCCATCATCCGCCCAGAACAGCAAGGATAACGCTCCCGCAACGGAACCTACGGCTCCTGAAGCTCTTCTTACTGCGGAAAATAAAATATACGGTATAGGTTCTATCAGCAAAACAGTTACTGCAACCGCAATTTTAAAGCTGGCGGACCAGGGACTTATTGAATTAGACTCTCCCGTATCGGGATACCTTCCGCAATTTACGATGCCGGATGAACGCTATAAAAAAATCACCGTCCGCATGCTGCTTAATCATTCTTCCGGTCTTCTTGGGTCTTTATATTCGAATTCCGATTTATACGGCTGCATTGACAATTCCAATCACGATCGTATTCTCGAACATCTAAGCACTCAGCGCTTAAAGGCCGATCCCGGCGAGTACTCAGTATACAGTAATGACTCTTTTCAATTGGCAGAGCTTATTATCGAGGCAGTAAGCGGTCTTTCGTATACGGATTACATTACCAGGCATATAATGGACCCTCTGGGTGCCAATGATACCATAACCATGCATTCTGATCTTGACAAGTCCGATATAGCCGATACCTACAAAAATAATCGGCTTATGCCGACTGTAATGACAACAACTCTCGGTGACGGAGGAATCCTCTCAACTGCAGCAGACTTATGTACTTTCTCGACTATATTTATGAAAGATCACCATTCCATACTAAGCGGTGCCGGTGTAGCGGAATCAATAAAGGAACAGGCCGCCGGTCCTCACATTTATGATGGCAATTATGGTCTTGGATGGGATGAGGTAAATGCATATCCATTTAACACATACGATATTAAAGCAGTAAAAAAAGGCGGCGATACGGATAATTACCACGCAATGCTTACCGTCCTTCCTGATTACAACATGTCCGCTGCTGTTGTATCCTCAGAGGGAAGCAGCGCTTATGCTTCACTTTTATCGAATGAATTACTGTTAAGTGCATTAAACTCAACCATTGACCTCCAAGAATCCGCACAGGAAACCTCATTCTCAGGAGAAGCCGCTGCCATCCCTGATGAATATCTTGAATTTACAGGTTTATACAATGGTACCGCTTCCTTTGCCCTTGACTATAAAAATAACAAAATGTATTTAACCTTATATTCCACTCCAGCCTTATCTAACAATAAAATAAAAAAGAGTTTTGAATTAACTTACCTGGATTCCGGTTATTTTGTCTGCAAGGATGATAACATATTAAATACTATTATGCCCGCCTCCCAGCGTTACATAACGGAAGGGTTCCGCCTTATCAAAAACGGTGATACGTATGCAGTACAAGCAGAATATTACGCAAAGTATTTCGGTGTATCCACAGACTTTTCCAGTTTGACGCTCGCTACTAAGCTTGATGACTTTCAGGCTGCCGGTCAAGCCAAAACAGCCTGGAAAAGCAGAAGTACCAAAAAATATTTTCTTCTTGACGAGCATTACGCCAGTGCAAGTTATATATCACAGCCATATATTGAGGGGGAAATTTTAGATAACAACGAGAATTATTTTGTGATAAACGGATCACTTTACGCTATAACCGGTAAAGATTCCCTCTCAAACGTTGGAAAGAAACGCGATATCGTAGATATAAATATTACTCCAAAGGATAAGATAGAGTATCTATCAGCTACCAGCGGATTTCAATATGTAGGAGAAGAATATCTATCTGATCTTAAATTAAATCAAACTTACACAATTCAAACAGGTGGCTTTACCCAATGGTATCGCATTGCCGGATCGATTGCCGGGACATACACCTCCATTGAGATATCGGGAGAAGGCAGCTATTTTATATATAATCAATACGGCGCGCTTATAGATTCCTCACTATTCATGAACGATACTATGACTTCGTATCTGATAGAAGACGGCTATATCGCTTTTGCCGGAAAACAAGAAACTGAATTCAAAATAAAATAAGAACGACTTTTCTATTACAAAAAGGGGCTGTCTGTCTCGACATCCCCTTTGTACCGTTTATACTAATTTCAATTCCAGCTCAGCAACAAATCCATCTTCTTCATTCCGAAAGGATACGCTGCCATCCATTTTCTTCATAAGCTCATTGACTATATATAGACCAAGTCCGCTGCCGTGCTTATTTTCCGTACCCTTAGCACGATAAAATTTCTCTTTTATCTTATGTATCTCTTCTTCTGCAACTCCATTTCCCCTATCTTTTATACTGATAAATAAGCTGTTGTCCAAGAGTTTACTTCCGATCCATATCTCGGTATCCGCATATTTATATGAATTATCAATAATATTATTAATAATCTGCTGCATTCGGACTTTGTCAGCCTTAACAATGCAGTCTTCAATCCTGCATTCGACGATTTTTTCCCTGCCGTCTGCAAGTTTGAACATGTTAACGATATCACTGCTAAGAACCGAATCCATTGTTACTTTTAATTCTCCCAATTCCTCAAGCTGGCTGTTTAACAAATCTGCCGTCATCAGATTAATCTGCTCTGCCTTGGCGGATATGGATAAAATCTTAGCAAGCTGAGCTTCATCCTTAATAATTACGCTTAAGAATTCACATATGACCATAATAGACGTAATAGGTGTCTTAATATCATGACTGATAGACGCAATTAGTTCCATTTTGCTCTTTTCTATCTTTTCTGCTTTTTCTCTGGCATGTTTTAACTCCATACGCATGATATCGAAACTTTCAGTAAATATACCGAAAATATTTCTCCTATCCATCTTTAGATTTATTTCCAGGTTTCCTATCGCTATTTCTTTTGCAAACTCCTTCATTTCTTCAAATGGTCTTATTATTGAACGATTGATATAGAAAGCTGATACTATACTGATTCCCCACATTGCAATCAAAACACAAGTCAGGATAAGGATTATCTGTATCTGGTAATTATACATGATGTCCTTATATGTTGGTGCAAGAACTACCGTACCAAGAACCTCATCATCTAAGATAATATTCTGCATGGCATTTGCTTCTTTCACTGCCTCAATCATCGTTTCCGCTTTATAACCATGACTGTAAACCAGTTCACCGTTCAAATTAAAAATTGCAAATTCTCCTGTATCCGGTTGCAGATCCAAATCTTCCAAATGTTCAAAGTTCTTACTTGCCTCGATAGTTATCCGATTAAGCGCCACGATATCATTACTGTATTCCAACTGTCTCCCGTTTATGACTATAATCCCCGCAACAGCGATTAATGTCACTATTATCATATTTACAAAGATATATTTTAGCTTCTTCATTTCAATATCATACCTTTACCTCGAATACATATCCTACACCCCAGATCGTCTTAATGTACTCCGGATTCTTCGGGTCCGGCTCAATTTTTTCACGAATACGCCTGATATGGACATTCAAAGTAACATCACTTACATAAGCATCCTCCCATACCTTCTCAAACAATTCCTCTTTTGAAATGACACGGTTGCAATTCCTGATCAGATATGTGAGCAATCGGAATTCCTGATTCTTAAATTTCACAGCCTCTCCATTTACACTGACCTGCCTGTAATTATAATCTATCTTAATATGCGGGGGAAGCGGTGACTCTGTCTTTTCTTCCTTGCTCCTGTAAGTTTGGTAACGTTTTAGCATGGCCTTAGCCTTAGCCAGTAAAATATTTAAGGTAAATGGTTTTACAATATAGTCATCTCCTCCAATATTAAGCCCTGTTAATACGTCTCCTTCACTGTCTCTCGCGCTAATAAACAATATGGGAATATCTGATCTACTGCGTATTGTCTTACAAAACTCAAATCCGGAACGCTCATTCAAATTAATATCTAAAATAAGCAATGACACTTCATTTGTATCAAAAAAACGCAGTCCTTCCTCATATTCTGTGACATATGAAGTCTTAATACCAAACATTTCAAAATATTCCGCCGAGGTTTTGGCAATATCCAATTCATCATCTATAATTAAGCAATCATATTTCATGTTTACGTATCCTCAAAGATATGTGTTCTTAACTTTTTAACAGTTATAATACTTTTATATCCTATTATAGATAGTACCAAGAAATAAATGAAAAAGCAATTAATACCTGATTTCTACTGCCGCAGTCCGGTATACCGGAACCGCCTCCAGTAGATCACCGTTCTGATTAACCACTCAAGAGGCATTGTTACCCATAATCCTATGATTCCCATTCTCATTGTAACCGTAAGTATATATCCGGCAAGTACCCTCACTATCCACATGATAATCAATGAACTTAAAGAGCAGAACATGGAATCCCCGCCTGCTCGTAATACACACGGCATGATTCCTGATACCGGCCAAAATAAAACAAGCGGAATAACCATAACATAGATTAATTGCTGGATTAATACGACGGTATTATCAGGCGCCTGATATAATTTCAGAATAACAGGCATCAGCGGAATAAATACCGCCAGCGATATGATGATAACAAACTGTCCCAATGCACAGAAGCTCTTTCCATACTTTCCCGCATCATCCTTTTTTCCAGCCCCGAGACATTGTCCCACTACTGTCATGGAAAGAGTTCCGACAGCCATTCCTGCGGCATAAACAATACTGAGAAAAGAGTTTGCTACTGCATACGCAGAAATATATACCGTTCCCAGAGATACAAGAAAAATCTGGACAATCATACTGCCGCCGTTAAAAAAAATCTGCTCCAGAGCATATGGCGCTCCTATTCCGAATGTGTTTTTCACTATTGATTTTTCCATCTTGAAAAAATAGCGGACAGGAATCTTCAATTTTCCCCTTTTTCTTATCAGCAAATAGATTCCGGCTGTACCTCCGGCCGCTCTTGCAATAATAAGAGACAATGCTGTTCCTACAATATCCATACGCAAGATATTGAGAAAAAGAAAACTGAGAAAAAGATGCAGCAGATTTACCATTACAGTCAGCTTAAGACATGTTTTCGTATCCCCGATCCCTCTGAAGACAGAAAATGCTCCAAGATATGCAGCCAGAAAAACCATAGATACCGAAACTCCTGCAAGATATTTTGCAGCCTTGCTTACAATAACCGGATCAGCACCAATAAACAGTATTTGTACTATATATTTTGTACTAAACAGAATCAGAAGGCTCATAAAAAAAGAAGCTGCCACAACTATCCCTACCACCTGTCCGGCTGTTTTCTTTATTTTTTCCGTTTCTCCCTGCCCGGCATACCGGGCTGTAAGAATTGTTCCGCCTGTGGCCAGTGCACTAATTACCGCATAAATGATTATTGCTATGGGATTCACCAGACTTACTGCCGCTACCGATTCCTGACTGGAAGTACTGATCATCGCAGTTGTCAGAATACCGATGGCATTGATAAAAAAGGCATCTAAAATAATTGGAAGCAGCATATTAAGCACCTCTCGATACGTAAACAAACTACTTCCAAATTGTTTCTCCAGAAAATCACTAATTATCATTTTCCAATGGTTCATTATTCTTCTTTCACCTATGTCTGACTCGACTCCCTCAGGAATTCCATTACCATAAATTATTATCTAAAATAAACCTGGTTAATTTCCATGCCATCTTTTCATGAGTGCGGACAGACGGATGCATAGCTGTTCCATATCCGTCTTCCCTGCACTGCATTTCCTGCATAAAGAAAACTACTTTTTCATCACCGGTTCTTTCCTTATAATAATTCACTGTTTTTTTCACCGCATCGTTCAGCCTGTTTTCCATAACACCAATGGTACATATAATCTCTGCGTTTCTATGATTCCGTCTTACCATATGTATGAATTCTGCATACTTAATAATAAACCGGCGCTTTTTGTCCGGATCATCCCGTATGTAACTCGCATCATTTGTCCCCAGATTAATCACTACAATTTCAGGCTGAAATCTGTCAAAGTCCCATTTCTCTGCCGGTTCCCAGTTCTTTCTGCGAGCCAGATACCAATCGCAGTAAGGGTATATCTCAGGCATCAATATATCTGTCAGCGGTTCCATAGCCTCCGGTTCCACATAGCGGGAAATGATTCCGATTCCGCTGAAAGAAATCAATGTAAAGTCTGCCTGAAGGCTCCCAGCTGTCAATACCGCATACGACTTGGAAACATTTTCATCCGCAGTAGAAAACACACCGTCTTCTGTTCCTTCATTCCCATATCCGCAGGTAATGGAATCTCCGATAAATTCTATTCTTCTGTCCGAATAATCGGTAGGCTGAATGCATGCCGTGTCATCTGTAATCAAAACATTTATCGCTGAGGATGCATATTGGGCCTCCGTTATTTTCATTAATCTAACAATGACGGTTCTGGTTTCATGAAAATTGAAAATTTGATAGTCATGTATCCCATCTTTTAATGGAAAGACCAACTGACTGGAACCATTTATAAAAACAGCCATCATGCAGTTCTCTCTTTCTTTCACAAATTCTGAGAACATCCTGACGAGGAGCCTGGAACCGGTGAAAACAAACTCTATATATGCACCCGAATAGCACAAATACAGCATATCTTCTTTCCATTCATGCCGTCCCATTATTTTTATTTTGTCATCGGATAGATTTATATTCATGCCTACTGTTCCTTATGTATAGCGTTGATGAAATGCCTGGTTATCTCTCTTGGCCGCGTGATTGCCGTTCCAACTACCGCCGCAAGTATTTTTTCCTCAAATACTCTTTGAAGCTGCTCCGTATTCCATATTCCGCCTTCAGCAATAACCGGTATCTTAAGCTCCCTTGTCATGCGGCGCAGCATATCGTAATTAGGGATCATACTATTACTGGTTTCCTTCGTATAACCGCACAGCGTCGTCCCTGCAATATCAAATCCAAGCCGTTGTGCCTGTGCGGCATCCTCAAAACAGGAACAATCTGCCATAAATAACATATCGGGATATTTCTTCATAACTTCGGCAAAAAAATGCTCCAACGTTTCATTATGCGGCCTCAGCCTATTGGTTGCGTCCATGGCAATAATATCAGGAGCCGCTTCCATTAAGGAATCAATTTCTCTCATAGTCGGTGTAATATATACCTCTGAATCAGGATAATTTACCTTATACAATCCGATAACCGGTAACGATACTGCCTTTTTAATCGCCTTAACGTCCTGCGGTGAATTCGAGCGTATTGCCACCGCTCCTCCGTCCCTTGCTGCAACGGCCATTCTTGCCATCATATCAGCTCCATACAGAGGTTCCGTTTCCAATGCCTGACAGGAAACAATCAAACCTCCTTTGATTTTATGAAGTACTTCCATATTCTTCATATCCTCATCTCCTTATTTTATATAGATTGGATTGGTCCAAGCTTTTCTGCCCTTTCTATCCACACATTCTATTCTTACGTAGTGTTCTTTTCCTGTAAGCAGGTACTCACAATCTGTAAGGCTTTCACCGGCCTCTGCAATAAATGTGATACCGGAACCGACAAATCCGTCTGCTATAATATTAATTCTTTCTACGGGTTCACAAGAGAAAGAAATCTTACTGTCCCTAATTCCCCAGTCCTTAATAAACGGTCCTGAAGAGGAATAATAATTTCCCTCCAGAATGGCCGAAACAATATCATCCTGATGCAGGCGTTTTGCATTTACCATTATGAAACCGCCAAAGGCATCATCGAAGGTTCCTCCGTTATGGTTATCATCCGATGCATTTGCTTTCTGTTTTATGCCTGCCCTTAGCATCTGGTCCCAACAACTGGTGATAAATCCCGTTCCGCTTTCATTTTCCGTATTGTAATTAAATATTTCCAGCAAATCGATGTCTTTCAGCCAATGTAACGTATTAATATCTATGCGCGACCATACCGGATGATTATAAGTAACAAAGCAGCCCTTGTTATGAAGCTCATCGATAATCATCTGAGCTGCCGCAGCCTCATTCCAGCTGCCATAAAATAAATATGGGCCATATTTTTCCATATGACCAAACAATGGCAGCGTTGCCCTCTCCTGCATTTGCGTTGTGCCAAGGATTCCATTTATATGGTGGACCTTGACGCAATCCATGTTTTCGTCAAATAAAACTGCGGCTGCTTCCAATCCCGGTAATATGATAAAATCACCTGAATTCAGACTTTCGCGGTAATCCGTATAAAGATTATGGTCGCTCAGACATAAAAAGGAATATCCGTGTTTCATGAACTCTTCTTTTGCCGTCTGCGGACTGTAAATGCCATCTGAATTGATCGTATGGCTGTGCAGATTTCCCTTATACCAGTTTCCCCTATCCGTAAATCCCTTTTGATCAATCATTTGAGATTTCCTCTATTCCAGCACTGAGACCAATTTCAAACATTCTTCTCCATGGCATATACACAAAATCTATCCATGTTTTCGATGCGATAGAAGAACAATAATCTTTCAGAAATTTTCTTAGCTCTTGCTCTACTATTTTCGAAACGGCCCCATCTTTTTCTTTTACGTCAAAATAATCCATTCCAAGACCACTTAATTTTTCCGTTACGTTTTTCCGCACTACCGAGCAATAGCCTGCATCTTCAATATAGCGTTTCACAAGGAAATTGCGATGGTTGTTGCTATTGCCAAAGTACAAGGCATCAACACCCTCCGCCAGTGCTGTGCCGATAGTGTTTGCCGATGTATTCCAGCCTGCATATCCCGCCACTTTCATCAGGAGCTGGTTGTTATCCATCATTTTGATGAATTCCAGATCCCCTCCATTCGCATATGCATTGTCCGCTATCGTCACGATCCTGTTTTCTGCCGTCCTGTCCTTGATAAAATCAATTAATTCCGCAAGATTTCTCTCCGTACGATATTCAGGCAGATTACATGGCTGAGCAGCCGCTTCTTTCATTGTTCCCGCCGGGGCAGTAAGAACCAATATGATATCTGCGGTTTCATAACAATCAGCCAGCTGGCACCCGGCCGATAGAATGTGATACTTCACGGTTCCTGAAAGTGTACTTCCTTCATAAAGAGGAATCACATTCTTTGCCATCTCACATGCATATTTTACGTACACCTTCGGTTTCTTCATTTCCGATTTATTGATCATGCGTGTCATCAATGTGAGTGCCACTTCATCCGCTCCAGGATACACCAGAATTCTATCCGACAGATTTCTTTTCTCAATTTCCGCACATATCTGATCTCTGTCCATTGCCGCATATCCATAGGTCGCCGAATCATCCTGAGGGATTACGAGAAAGTCAATGTATCCTTCTTTCAAGTATTTCAATATATGAAGATTCATCGCACGGTTAATCTCTCGTCTCCCAATATAATCGTTCAAATATATCTGATTAATGTCAGGCATAATACCCTGCATCCCATTTTCACCGCATAATCCCAGCCTGCTTTTATGAACGATTTCACCGGTCAAATGAATCGTCTCTCCGCATTTATCATAGTATTCCGGTTCTTCGTCATCGCTTGAATAAGCAGGACATCTCATAATTACCTGAAAAGCAAATACAGTAAGACCGGGGTTTTTGTCCTTTATATGTTTGATCGTTTCCGCAGTCTGCTTTAATTTTTCAATTGTTTCATAATGGAGCCTGGACGGAATCAAACCTCCATACAACAGCATGTCGACAGAAAGAATCAGTCCGTCTGCATCCTTGCATTCTTCCTTTAAATATTCGGCGATCTCATCCACATTAGCCGGTTCTTTTTTATTTCCAAGCTTTGATGGGCGAACCAGGTTCAAATCATCATGGCGGAATAAATCAACCGGAAAATCATAATTACATGGTCTCTCATCCAAAGGAAGTAATACAATCTTTTTTTTCATCTCTACCACCATTCCTGCGTTTTACGCATATCATCTTCTTCATAATTCTTTATAACCACTACGGAAGGTTCGTACCGGTAAAAAATCAAATTGTCCATAAAAGTCTTTTAAAATTGTCCAGTCAATACAGACTCTTTCCGCTCCAAGTCTTCGAAGCTGCACCAAAGACTGTCTTAAAATATATTCTCCTGCGTGTCTGCCCCTGATACTGCGTGCGATTCCGACAGGACCTAATCCTCCCGTACCTCCCTCATGCACAGCAGTCATACAGTACCCCAAAATTGCGTCATCCGCTGCGCTTTTCATAATAATGATATTTTCAAGCTTTCCCGCATTCCCAAGATATGCTTTCGCTTCATATTCCCAGCGCCCGGGGAATTCCTCCTTCAGGAAATCCAATAATCCGGAAGAATCCTCCTTTTTCAAAATACCCGTAATAAATTCTTTTTCAAATTCCATAGTATCGAAATCATCTATTTTATTATTGTTTACTATATCTGCTTCCAGATCATAATGCTCATTCTTATTCAAAATAAAACCGCATGAACGGAAAAACTCTTCATTTTCCCGTTTCGGAGACGGTATTCCCGAAAAAAGATTGGCGAAGTCCTGACCGATGTATATCTTACGTATCCCTTTTTCCCGCAGAATTTTCTCCGACATTTCATACAGGCATCTGCCCATTCCTCTTCTCCTGTATCCCGGCTTTACCATCAGAAGGGTAATCCATGCAGTATCCGGATACAGTTTCTGGTCGTTCGAAATCTTTACCGCTATGCAGCCTGCAGGTTCACCTGTAGCTTCATCCCTTATGAGCAGACTCGCCTCCTCGCAGAAATCAGGAGCATCAAAAACAGACTCATTCAGTTTACCCTCCTGAATCCAGAAGGCATGATCGAAACACTCCCGATAGAGTTTCATTATAATTTCCGTATCCTTCTTTTGAAGCAAGCTGATATTACCCATTTTCTGTCTCCTGTCTAATTTTCTATTTGTATATACTCCCACCAATCATTTTCTACCAGATAGGATAAATCAAAAAGCATGCATCCGTCAGACTTTATAAAGCACATATCGACCGCTTCTTTCATTCGCTTCAGATTATCCGCATATTGCTGCAGGAAGAGACTTCCTATTATGGGTCTTTCACCAAGCGTCACCTTATAGGCCATTTCCGCCGAACCCTCTACACTGTACCAATCTGCCGGCTTTTCATTTTCAGCCGCCTGCTCTTTGGTAACATCTTCATAATAAAATCCCGAAAGCAATTTATCCGCCTGTTCGATGTATCCTGTCCGGCTGTACTTTGCCGGATCTGCCAGCGGATATTCCATCGGAATGTATTTTTTTGATGCCCAGTTTGCGCCGACCTGATAATACAACGGATACCATGAGCCGGTATAATCCAGCAATTCCACTTTATTGCTGCATCCCTTTATCATTCTACTTACTTTTTCCATAAATGAAGTAATAGTAAATGCCCGAAATTCTAAAAAGCTTCCGAAATATCTGCCATATTGAATCCGGATATCTTCTTTTGTCCTTTTCATAGTGTAAATATCCTCAGGCCATTGTATATCCGTAATCTTGCTGTACTCCAAAAATCTCTGTTTGGTAAACAGGCTGAAGTCGGAGCTTAAGCCCACATATCTCACACGATCCAGAACCACTCCGTCAATAGGATATTTTTCAGCGACTTCCTTTATCAACGCACATTCATAGATACAGGTTTCCTGATTGGCCGGATTCACAAATATCTCTCCGAAATCATCAATGCTTCCAATCGTATGAAGTGCAGAGGAATCTGTGACTTTCTGAATCACAGGCCTGTCCTCATCACTCAACCCATATACCTCCGTCATCCAGCCCTCATTTCTTAATCCGGGCATCTGAGAATGCGGATTTTTCCGGTTCCCTTCCGCAAATACATCAAAAGCCGCATAACCTTTCATTCCAAGACTGTGAATAATATTGAGACAGTCTTCCAAATAATCCCTCTTGCCGAAAACGGAATCATAGAGGCTGTAATGGGGGGCATATGCACTCTCAAATATGGCAAATCCTGTGGTATCTTTTACACTCAGGATCACCGATCCGATTCCTGATTTCACACAGTTTTCCATAGTACTTCTAAATTGGTCCCGGTCACTTATTATTTTTTTGTTTGCCTGGATTTCTATCCAGACATAATAATTATCTTTCATATCCAATCACCCTTTTACAGCACCGCTTACTGCTTCTACATAGTTTTTCTGGCATATTATAAATACAATGATGACTGGTACGATAGAAATAATCGTTCCGGCTGCTATATATCCAAATTTATAATTAAAGGAGCCGTTCAGATACTGCAATGCAGTTGCCAGAGGGTACTTTTGCGGATCCTGCAATACGATGATCGGCCAGAGGAATTCATTCCATTTACTGATAAAATCAAAGATTACAACGGTAGAGACTGAAGGCAGGATTCCGGGCATCATGATCTTCCACCAGATACGTATTTCTCCGGCACCGTCAATACGCGCCGCTTCTATCAATTCTTTTGGAATAGCCATATATGACTGCCGCAAAAGAATAATGCTGAATACCTTAACAGCTCCCGGCAGAACCGCTCCGGCGTAGGTATTCAAAAGATGTACCTTAGCGATTATCAGATAATTGATAATCATTCCTGCAGCTGCCGGTATGATCATGGAAATCAATAAAGCCCCCATAATAATCTTTTTGCCCTTAAAGTCCATACACGCCAGCGCATAAGCACATAGCGCAGAAAAAACAACATCCAATGCAATTGACGAGCAGGTAATGATCAGTGTATTCATAATATATCTGGGAATATTCATGAACTCCACAACCCCTGCATAATTTGCTATGGTTGGATTCTCCGGAATAAAACTTAGGTCATATATGTTTTGTCCCGTTTTAAAAGAGGTGGACAGCATCCATAAAAAAGGGCCTGCACAAACAATAGCAAGCAAAATCAAGCCAAGGTAAATAAATACTTTTTTGGTAATCTTGTTTTTCTTTTTTGTAACAACGAGTTTACTCATCACTGTCATACCCCCTCTCCCTTTTTCCCATATATAAATACAACAATGCTTAAGATCGTAGTAATCACTGCCTGTATTGCACCGATTGCGGCCGCATACCCGAATTCAAAGTCCTGAAATGCTTTTACATAAGAATAATAGTTGATAACATTGGTAGCATCATTTGGTCCTCCTTTTGTCAGCACATAGACCACATCAAATACGCCCACCGCAGAAATAACCGAATTCAAAGAACAGAACCAGATATAAGGTTTCAGCATAGGTATCTTAATCTTGATCAATGCCTGCAAGCTGTTAGCCCCGTCTACCCAGGATGCCTCTTCCAATTCTTTTGGTACAGACTGCAGCCCTCCCAGATAAAGCATCATGTAGTAGCCAAGCCCCTGCCAGATTGTAATAAACATAATGCAGAGCATAGCAGTTTTTGTACTTGCCAAAAATCCTAACGGCTTAGCAATGGCACCCATTTTCATCAGAAGCGTATTTATGGCTCCATTGGAGTCAAACAAAAACCCCCACATGATGGAAACGGCTACCATAGAAGTAACAACGGGAATATAGAACAGTGTACGGAATAATGCAATACCGAACAGTTTCCTGTTCACCAGCAATGCCAGCAGGATAGATAGGATCTGAATCACCGGTACTATCACTACAAACAGTATGGAATTAAATAAGGCTTTACGGAATTGCTGATCTCCAAACAACTTGATAAAGTTATCCAATCCCGTAAATTCTGTTTTTCCTAACACCGAGTAGTCAAAAAACATTAATGGAAGACTTCCGATAATAGGGACAAATACAAAAAAGATCAATAAGAACAACGCTGGCGCCATAAATAAATATGCCTTTATAGTCTGTCTGTTCTTTTTTTTCATTTTAAACCTCCTCAGGTCAGAGACTGCTCCGGCATATAACCGAAGCAGTCTTTAACTTTTATTTCAATTCAGAGTTTACTAACTGCTCTGCATTGTCAAGAGCTCCCTGTATATCATTTCCACCAATGATTGCCGCTTCATACGCTTTGTTGACATTTGCCTGAATATCGCTCTGGCCTTCAACTCCCAGCGAATAATCTTTTGATGTATCGCTAAGCTGTGCGGACATTGCTCTTGCCTGTCCTTCCAGAGTCTCCGTATCAGATGTAAAATAGGAATCTGCTGCTGCGGCCGTTGTGGACGGGAATATGGCAACCTCTTTACAAAATGCCAGCTGATTTGCATCATTGGTAATCCATGCAGCAAATTTGATTGCTTCCTCATGATTCTTGCTCGCTTGCGGTACAACTATGTTCATTAAAGCGTTTCTGCTAAGCTTTTCTGATCCAGTAAGAGGTGATGCGATTGCAATTTTCTCATAGACATCGGGTGCCTCGTCCTTGATTCTGGAAAGAGAAGATCCTGAGGAGCTGATAATAGCAAGCTTCCCTGTTTCAAACAGCTTCAGCTCTTCATCCCATTTACCCCAGTTGTTATTGGCAAGAACACCTTCTTTGGTATATTCCTGGAACGATGCAAGCAAATCAGCAGTCTGCTGGGTATTAAATGCTGCGGCAGTATTGTCTTCATTCAATATCGGAATTCCTTCTTCAAACAACATGTTGAATAATTCCGGAGGATTATATAAATAAGCACCCGTGGAATCCTTCATCTGTTTTGCAAGTTGATTTGCCTCTTCATAGGTGGTCGGTATCTCTGTAATTCCGGCCTGTTCGAACAATTCTGTGTTGTAGAACATTATATTAGGTGATGCATACCAGGGAAATGCATATGCCGACTCCCCAAGCTGTGTGGACTCATAAAGGCTTGGGATATAAATGCTCCTTTGTTCCTCTGTCGCTTCTGCATTTAAATCTACCAGTGCACCTTTTCCGGCTAAAGTCAGCGCCATCTGCGTATTCAGGTTTACAACATCCGGGGAGCTTCCGCCGGCTGCCGAAGTAACAAGCTTTTCTTGGATGGATTCATAGGGAAGATCTACCCATTTTACTGTTACACCTGGGTTTTCTTCCTGATACTGGGCTATCAGTCCATTAAAGAAATCCGTAAAAGTCGGTTGCAGTGATATCGTCCAGAATTCAATTTCCACGGGATCGGCTGCCGCTACCTCTGTACCTGCAGATTCGTCCGTTACACCCTGCTCATCTGCTGCAACCTGCGTATCCCCTTCCCCTTGTGTGTCGGCTGCAGTGCTGCTATTGCCGCATCCGGTAAGCATAACGCTTGCTGCAAACACAGCAGTGAGTAATACATTAACTAGTTTCCTTTTCATATTCGTTCCTCCTTTTTTATTTTTACAAACGGGCTAATGTCCGTATTGTTAACCAATAACTGCCGGGCTGACTATATCACTCCACAGATTATAATTCAGAGTTGCCAGTTGATTGTCTTCAAAATAATGGAAAGGAAGATTTTCTTCCTCCAATTCTTCCACTATTTTTAAGTCACCATTTACGTAAGATAAAATTCTATCCGCCGATTCTCTCAGACGCTGCTTTAATCCCCCGATTCGCTGTGACTGAATTTCAAATCCGAAAGTCTTGTTCTCAAGATACCATTGTTTCCTAAATGTGTTATAAAAAATATCCAGCTTTTCGGTAATCTGAGGAATTTCAGCCTCCGCTATTTCCTTTAAAGCCGTTATATCCTTTTCGCAGTATGCTCTCCTCAGCCGAATGCCTAAATCCACTTTTTGCTGCAATACGTCGCATAATACCTTCTGTGTTTCAAAAAGATAAATGAAATCACTATCTTGCCGTAAATCAATGCAAGTCTCCAGCTTCTTTGCTATTTTATCAAAATAGTCCTTTTCCAACTGTTCTGCCACGGAGTCAAACGTACCTATCAAAGGATCGTTGTACAAAAAGTACTTGCTGGCATTATTATGTTTTCCGGATGTATCAGAAAGCGGATTTGTACAGTCTATTAACATAAATTCTTCCCATTTCATTCCTGTCAGCATCCAAAATGCCGTATTTGTTATTTTCGATTCGTACGCCAGATTAGCGTCGGCAAATAACGCCGGCAGATTGGAAAACTGGCTTGCTTCCGCCCCGTTATCGCCCCAGCCGGTAATCACCACCGAATCCACACGGTTCTTCTTGCAGGCATTCAGTGCTGCTTTGCCGCTTTCCATACTGTACCTGTTATGAGGCGCAAAACCAGTCCATTTCCACGCTCCCGCAGCAAATCCGATGTTATCCGTTAACTGAAGATGCTGTCTGAGCATTTCATCATACCGATTTTCATCACAGGAATAATAATCCCAATAAACAATCTCCAATCCTTCCGGAATGATGACTTTTTCAGCGAGCTTTTGATCTGCCTTATAATATTCCCCGCCAAACGCCAGCCTAAAAAACATATCACTCCAGATCTGAGGCCGCAAGCCATACTTTTCACAAATTGCAGTAACTTTTTTCAAATGATCATACATGATTTCAAATCGGTTTTTATATCCATGGGAATCCAGGTATTTTCCAAGCCCTACCATGTGTGCCTCATCCATTCCGATATTGATTTTACCGGAAGAAAAACAGTCCGCTATTGTTTTTATGTAATGATCCAGAAACTCGTAAGTACGCTCGCTGTCTGCCAATAGAATATCGTCTGTATCTATCATCTTTTGGTATTCTTCATATCTTTTAATCTGATTAAAGTGGGCGAGCGATTGTACATACGGCCTGATTTCCATTCCATATTCTGCCGCATAGTCCGAAATTTCTTTTATTTCCTCCGGCTTGAAAGCCCCTCTCATATATCCCAGATAAGGTTCTTCCGATACCTTTATGGTATCTTCTATATAAAGCCCCAGAAAGTTATATCCGAGCAATGCCAGAAAAGGCACAAGTTTTTTTAATGTGTTCATTGCGGGAACGGCATTTCTGGAGCAATCCAGCATATAACCGAAATCACCAAACTGTTTTCTTTCTTCCAGTTCCAGACTGCCGTCTGCCTGCGCCGCAGCCATGATCGCTCTTCCAAGATCCGGCAGCTTTGCATATTCCACTGTTAAAGTCTCTTTTTCTTTGCGTAAAAAGTAACCTTTATTTTCACTCTCGCAAGCTGACAACGTATATTCGCATGCATCAGGACTGTTTTGCAAAAAGAAATTGGCTTTTTCAACGATCGGTTTAAGCTTCTCCGACAAATCAAAAGTTCTTATCTTCATTTGGGCTTTCTCCTTCCGACATTTTCTTTGCAATTGACTGCATTATATCAATACCTCCGGTGAGTTTCAAGAAATCCGGCTCTTTTGGAAAGTACAATCACAAAAATCCCGATTTGGTACTTTTTTATGAAACTTCTTCCCAAATCAGCCCGTTCATTGTTTATCAAAAATAAAGTTATTATAATAAAAGCAGTGAAAAATACAGAAAGGAAAATTAACATGAAAAACATCAGAATTTATAAAGAAAAGGACTACGAATCAGTCAGCAGAAAGGCTGCAAATCTCATATCGGCACAGGTCATTTCAAAGCCGGACAGCATTTTAGGACTTGCCACCGGAACTTCCCCGCTGGGAGCCTATCATCAGCTGGCCGAATGGTGCACAAAGAAAGATGTGGATTTCTCAAGGGTTATTTCCGTTAATCTGGATGAATATGTAGGTCTCTCACCTGACAACAGTGAAAGCTATCATTATTTTATGGAAAAAAACTTCTTCTCAAAGGTAAATATCGCCATGGAAAATACTCATGTTCCTAACGGTCATGTCTCCGATCTGGAAGAAGCATGCAAGGCTTATGATTCTCTGATTCAGGACCTGGGAGGCATCGATCTTCAGCTTCTCGGCATAGGAAGCAATGGACACATTGGCTTCAATGAACCCGGAAAAAGCTTTCTGCTGGATACACATATCGTGCAGCTGACAGACAGTACCATCAAAGCAAATTCCCGCTTGTTCTCCAGAATAGACGACGTTCCGCGCAGGGCTATCACCATGGGCATCCGTAATATTTTTCATGCAGAAAAGATTGTCTTGATCGCCACCGGTCAGAACAAAGCTGATGCTTTGTACCGGTCCTTCATGGCGCCAATCACTCCGGAGGTGCCGGCTTCCATCCTTCAACTGCATACGAATGTGTCAATCGTCGCCGATGAAGAAGCTCTTAAACGGATTCCCGATGAATACTGCTTCTGATATCCGTATTCTCAATACAAAAAAGCGGTGCATCTCCTTCGATGCCTCCGCTTTTTTATTTATTCTTCTATAAGTGTACAAATACAATTATATATAGCTCCAGCCAGACCTGCGTTATTTTTCAGCGCGGCTTGCCTGATTTCGAGATTCTCCCTGTATGCCGGCATGATTCTGTCTTTTATCTTAACAGACAAAGGATCGATAAAGCGTTCCTTCTGCATACTCACACCACCGCTTATTATAATCATCGACGGATTAAAAATATGTACAAGACTTACCAACCCGTCTGCCACATAATCGATCCATTCCTCCACAGCTGCCTGCAGCTTTGCATTGCCTTTTTCCAGTTCTTCAAATATGGTCTTTCCGCTTACATTATCCGCAAATGTCTTAAGTTCTCCCTTTTTCATTCTTTCGTTTATCATTCTGACTAAGGCCGTTGTGG
>JAEWPN010000200.1 GCA_023399455.1 Bacillota bacterium | reverse complement strand
ATATCCTTGATTTCTTCATCCGGTAATTCTCTCGAAAAATCGATTCTTTCTAAAATCATCGCTTTCAGCTTATTTTTTGTTTCATCCTGTCTGCTCATAGATATCTTCCTCGACGATTTTTTTCACGAAGCATGCCAATTCCCCGTGGGTTAACTGCTCCAGTCCATCCGGAAGCCTGTGGAAAACCGGCAGGTTCCACTTTTTTGTCTTAGCTGCCACATCCATGTACTCTGTCATACTCAGCATCGCTTCATACTGCTTCATTTTGGCTGCCGCAAACCCATCCTCCCGCGTTATCGTGTAGACCTTGAAGCATTGCCGCAGGATATTGAAAAGTCCATGCATTTGCTCTGAAAGATCCAAAATCAAGTACTCATAGGAGGAGGCCGCTTCGACTTCCTGAAACAAATGCAGCCATTGTTCCCCCGTTACCCCGCTTAAATCCTGATAAGAAACTACCGGCGGAATGAAGTCCATACCGTTTATCGATTGCACCATTCCCGCCAGGCGATATGCCAGCTTTTCTCTTTCGCAGTTAAAATAATACAGCACATCACTAATGTCGACGTTAAATTCCCGATTCAACAGATAACTCAATCCTGAATAGCTCTCGAAGTTCATGTACAAAACTTTATGTTTCTTAGCTAATATCTGACCCATAGTAAGAGAAAAAGTGGTTTGCAGGCACCTTCTTATGGGGGTGTAATTTCCAATAATCTTCATCGGGGTTTCCGATAGCCGACGCGTAGAGACCACTTGTACATTTTCTATACAGCTTTCCATGATTTCCCGGAAAATTCCTTCCGCCGCCTGATATTTATTAATATTTTTTATTCCGTCACCCGCCTCGTTTCCGCTCTCA
Organism: Bacillota bacterium; assembly: GCA_023399455.1. Taxonomy (GTDB): domain Bacteria; phylum Bacillota; class Clostridia; order Lachnospirales; family Lachnospiraceae; genus Kineothrix; species Kineothrix sedimenti. The sequence goes on along the minus strand of JAEWPN010000200.1, from coordinate 6,140 downwards.
TTCAAAATAAGGATATGCTCAATCGGAAGCCCCTTTAAATCCTCTTCATAGAGGCTCTCCGCAATGAGCAAAAGCTCAATTTTCGTTTTGCTGCTGAATTTTCTAAGCGCTCTTTCGTTCGTAAAGGCACAAATCGAAAAAGGCAGGAGCTCTCTGTTTTCCAGACATTCTACGAGTCGGTAAAGATATTTCTCCTCCTTATCGCAGACCGCTAAAACTTTTTGATCCATTATAATGTAAATCCCCCCTTTAATAGCATTACGCTGAGCAAAACCGGCAATGCAAAATGTATTTTCCCTGTATTCCTCTCTTTTCTTGCTTTTATTTCTTCAGATCCATTTTTTTGAACAAACTTATTTTTTTGAATTTCATATAGCTTCCATTCTTTACTCTTGAAAACGTCGCAGACATACGACAAAAGATACCTTAACCGCTGCAAAAAGTTTTTCTCTGCAGCCATTTTCAGCAATGAAAAAATAGCTCCTAACAGAAATGATAACATTACACAAACAAAAATCTCTTTTCCTGTAAAAAAACTTCCCATTACAGATAACAGCTTCACATCTCCTCCTCCCATGACTCCGATCATAAAAAGCGGGTATAATAGAAAGAAGGGAATAGTCATGGATACGAGGGCCTTTATGGCTCCTTCAAGGCCTCCGTTCCAAATCGCATATGACATTCCTGTCATAAATAAAACAAGAATCCATTCGTTATAGATTTTATCAAAGAAAAAATCCATGATAACCGCTGGCATCAACAATATTAATATTACAAAAATAATACACATCACTCCTTTTTTTGCATACATGTAATATATAAGCGTTTTGAAATTTTGGAACGAATCGGACAACGGAAATCATTTCCTCGTCTTTGTTCCCTGAGATAATTCTTTAAAGAAATATGTTTGAACTGTAAAATGAATTATAATTGTTAAAAATAAGCTTGTCCAGTGCTTTCTATGAAAAAATAAAATTTTGTCACATCTTCACAAAAGGGTGTATAGATTTATCCCGTAAAGCATGATGAGGCCCGGAAAACCGAGGATCCCAGATGTCAAAACTGTAATGGGATTTATACCGATTGCAATGGAAAGACCTTGAGAAACCAGGAAGCCATTTGCGAAAAAAGCTACCGCCGTACCGATTACTGCCCGCAGAATAAAGTTGATGATCCACTCCTTCTTTTTGCGAAATGCACCTATGAGAAGCACAAGAATACACGATGCAGCTATCATGATTGCGCCCATATAATTATCCATTTTTTAATCCTGCTCCTTTCGGCCTCATGCCATGCAAGTTTAGTTCTTTGCTTTACAATATATGACCTGTACTTTTTTCTTATTCCATGAATATTTGCTTTTATAGTGTCTATACTTAGAAAAAGAGGAAATTATTGGAGATATTTTTTTTATGAAAAAGAGGTGTTTGTATGAAAATCTGCTTTAGTCAGGCTATCTATCACAACCAGAACATCAGCGAAAAAGAAATGGAAAGAAACAGTATTTTAGCGGATATCGAAAAAACCCGCTGCGCCTTGGAGGATGCTTACGCCGGTTTTGACAACGTGACCGATCCGGATTTAATCGACTGCTATATATATGAGGTGAACTCTGTTCTGAAAAGATATAAATTCTTATTAGAACAGGCAGCAAAAATTAATTTGCTGCCTGAAGAAGAGCTACACCCTGAACCCGCGGTCAAAGCCTTGATCGGCTAGGTTCTCGTTTAAATTATTTTTACCGTAGGTCAAACCCGCATAAACCGTCTGAACATTTTCCATAACTGGTCCGGAAGTATCCATTTCGCCGAGCTTTTCATAAGCTTTGTGAAGACCTTCTATCACTTTTTCAATGTGATCGAACGGTTCCGTGATATTCCGGACCTCTGCTTTTGCCAGTTCTCTATTCACATATAAATAAAGCTGTAAAAAGTTCATCGCAAGGCTCTGCTCGAAGTTGAGCGAAGTCAAAAGCTCGTTCACACAGCCTCTTGCTTTGCGGATCGCTTCCCTGAATCCCAGTCTATCCTCTTTGGCATGTGCTGCTCTTCCTTCTTCTGCATAAATCAGAATCATTTCATAGAGAATGGTAATGAGCTGAGTCTTGTTCGCCTGTGTTATTTTCAAGGTATATTCCTGTTTCAGTTCTTTCGTCATGAATCCATCCCTCTCCTTACTGCAAAAGCTGCAGTACCTGTGCCGGTCTTTCATTCGCCTGTGCGAGCATGGACATACTAGCCTGAGAAATTACCTGAATGGTCGTATATTCCGTCATTTCCTCAGCCATATCAACATCCATAATTCTGGAATATGCGGCCGTCATATTTTCGCTTGTAATATCCAGACTGCTGATGCTGTGCTCCAGGCGGTTCTGGTATGCGCCGAGCCGGCTTCTTGCGGTGGATATATACTGAATAGCGCCTGAAATGCTGTCGATTGCGTCTACTGCGCTGGCCTGGTCCGCTACGCTGAGGTTCTTGAGTCCCATTTCATCCAAGGATATGGTAGAAATACGGATGTCCAGTGTCTGCCCTTCATTGGAACCGATCTGCATGGTCATCGCACCGATTCCGGTGATATCCAGCTCTACGCCTATTAATACTTTCGGAGTCGTAATAACATCGCCTGTCAATACATCCCTATCCGGATTTATCTTTACATTAATTTCAAAAGACGGGTCTCCCGCGCTCGTAATCTTAATCGTATTTCCATTTACTTCAGTAACTGCCGCGCCCGTCGGAAATGCAGGAGATCCTGTTTCATTAAGATTATAAATTACAGATGCAGGGTCGATACTTCCATCCGGATTGAAAGTAACAGTCAGATCATCAATTGTATACGCTCCCGGTGTCACTCCATCGGAGTAATATCCCACTTTTGCATCGGCATTGTTTGTATATCCCTTCAAATCGAAGTTGCCATTCAAAAGCGTCTGCCCGTTAAACTGCGTATCCTCTGCAATTCGCGTGATCTCCTGCTTGAGCTGTTTGATCTCTTCTTCTACCGTAGCCCTGTCCACATCGCCCATCGTTCCCGTACTGGCCTTCACGGCTAATTCGTTCATTCTCTGCAAAATGTCATGAACCTCGGCCAAAGCACCGTCAGCCGTCTCGATAACGGAAATCGCATCGCTGCTGTTCTGAGAAGCAACGCCAATGCCTTTAATCTGAGCATTCATCTTTTTACCCATCGCCATGCCTGCCGGATTATCCTTCGCATCCACGATCTTCAGACCTGAGGACAGTTTCTGCAGGGACTGGGAAAGTCTGTCGTCGTTTCTTGTGAGTGCGTTGTTGGCAATCATCGCCTGTGTATTATAGCAAATTTTCATATTTAGGACCTTTCACCTTTCTGTATATAGCTTATAAACGTCTTTGCCATCTCATATAATTTCTTAGTAGATACTTCCTGCTTCTGCCCTTCTGTCTCAGAATCTGCTTCTTTACCGCTCGTTTCGTCGGACTGCAGAGCTCCCGTAAAATCCAGCTCCAGGTTGTAAATGAAATTCAAGCTGTTCACATGTATATCGGATTGTTCGAAAGCATTCTTTAGCTTTTCCTCCGATTGCTCCAGAGACTTAAAACCTTCCTTGTTGTCGCATACCACATATCCCGACATCTGGTAATCCGCAGAGGCTTCGTCTGATTCCGGCTGCTTTGTAAGATGGAACCTTGCCAGAACCTTTCCGTAGCCTTCTGTCTGCATGGAAGCCGTTACCCTTCCGCTTTCGTCTCTGCCATGGATAATCCTTAAATTGATAGAAGTCATCTGTCCGTCGATATCTACCGGCACCTCGTAATTTTCCTCTTTTGCCAGATTGCCTGCAAGAGATATCTGCTTATACATATTGCTGATTTCCCTTATATCGATGTTAACCGCATCCGTTGTATCCTGCTCGTAAACGACCTTGTCCAGAATCTCCGTAAATACCTGCCCAAGCTTTTCGTAAGCTTTCCTGGCGGATACATCATCCGTCATATTTTCCTGAAGATTATTAACAGCATCCTCAAACTGCTCTGTCTCTCCGGCTTCAGATGCAACATCTTTCATCTTTCCCGCCAGCCTTCCTCTTTCTTTCATCAAAAGTCCGGCTGCCATAAGATTGTTCGCCGTAACCGGTTGGTCGAAGGTAAGCAGCTCCTTTACCACCGCTTCCTCTGTCAGTGCTGCTTCCCGGAGCATACCCATCTGCTGTTTTTGATATTCCCTCTTTGCAGCCGGATCCGCCTCCTGTTTTTGAAGCAGTGCGGCGAATTCTTCCAGGGTTATATCGTCTGCCATCGCCTGCATGGGCAGCTTTCCGTTTTCCAGGTTATCCAGAATATGATTGGAAAGCTTTTTATAATAATTTGTTTGACTCGAATTTTCCTTATAGCCGTTTTCGATTTGCTCGGAAATGCTCTTACCTTCATACTCAGAAGAAACACCGCCGAAGGAGTCGTTTATCGTCACATCCATTCCATGCTTTTTATTGCTTCTCATAGCGGCGAGAAGATTTTTTACTGTCGGCTCCACTCCCTGATTGATGAGGGTTCCTATCGCTGCACCATCCGTTTTATCCAATTGGCGAAACAGCCGGTATATTCCAATGTAAGCATCTCTCTCTTCCGATGCAATTTCGTTATTCTTATCCAATTTATATAGAAATTCACTATACTTTTCAACGCCCTGCGTCGGGCTTTGATCCTTGCTGTCCAAATATGCTTCCAGCTCCTCCATGTTCATGGAAAGAGGATTCATACCGTCTCGAATCATTTCAAGAGCTGACGCAGGTGTCATTTTATTTACTATCCGTTGAATGGTTAAATCCGTTTCCTTCACCGCGTCTATGTTTTCCTCGGAAATCTCCATTTGATTATATCCCAGAATGCGAACTGCTCGTCTGTTTTCCTCGGATGTCTCCATATTTATGCTCTGTAAAATATCGTCCACATTGCGGAATGCCTTTTTTATAGAATCTCCCATATCCGCCCGAGGGGCTGTCATGAGTGTTTCATAGCTTTCTCCCGCTTTCTCATAGGCAGCACGCAGTGCGCTTCCTTCTGAATAAACGGTTTCAAGCGAATAGCTATCCGCAGCGACAGCACCTGTGCTGCCTGATGAACCGGAACCTTGAAGAGCTAACCTGCCTACCGCCGCTGCAGGCATCTGAGGAATCTCTTTTACTTTCGCAAGGGTATCTTCATATATCCCGGCACGCTTAGATGTGCTCTGAGCATCTCCTCCGAACAATACCTGCTGTCTTTGCTGCTCTGCCGCCTTCAGCTCATCTACAAGCTGCTCCAGCTCTGTGGTATCGATGGTAAGTCCGGTCCTCATCAAATGCAGATTGGCCTGTGTGGTCATTTGCAGTCTTATTTCCTCAAGCTGTCTTCTTCCTGCCGTGTTTACTGCATATGACTCCGTGCTGGAAGCTGTTGCCCCGGCACTTATCTGAAGCTGTGCCGCCTTTAAGTTACGGAGGTTCAGCGTCTTTCCTTCCGCCGCCACCTTATCCACGGCCTCATCGCTGATGGAGTTCACATCATCTATGTAGCTTTGAGCTTTTTCCAAGTCAGTTCTATCGTCAACAAGATTGGCGCTGTTTGCCCTCTTCCCGTTAGCAATAGCCGCTGCCGCCGCCTTGACCACCTCTTCCATAGAGTCAGGGAGCTCCAGATTATCCAAATCGTAGTACGATTTCAGGGACTCCTCAGTAAGGGGCATCCCCTTCTCAATCAGCCATTTAGCATCCGACATAGTTTCATCCGATACCTCCAGACCTGCATTTTCAATGACCTTCTCCATCTGGGGCGTAAGCTGCTGCCAGTTGAAAGTCTCCGCTTTTTTCGCGTAATAACCTGTATCATCCTGATAATAGCCTTTGCCTTGCTTTCCCGTATCGGATGTGGCACTGTACTGCGCCTTATATATATTATCGAGAGTCGGTTCCATATGGTTTCGCACCATATATTTCTTAATGCCGTCACTCAAATCCTCAAGCTGAGTCGCCGTCTTGCAGGCGCTCATGACATCCTCCACATTTTCTTTTGTAACAGGTATATCATGTTCCTGGAACTGCTTCACCAATTCATTGGCAAAAGACGCGCTCCCGGTAATCTGTGTCAGTGTCTCCACATCGAGATCATCCGTATAGCCCG
>JAEWPN010000165.1 GCA_023399455.1 Bacillota bacterium | reverse complement strand
TCGAAATGCGTATTCGAGTCTACCATTAAGGTATATGAATTGCTCGGCGCAGAAGTTTACTTATACTTTGATTTGGCAGAGTTCCCGATTACTGCCAGAGTAGATTCCCGCACGACAGCAAGACCCGGTGACACGGTTAAATTCGCATTCGACGTTGAGAAGATTCACGTATTTGATAAAGAAACAGAACAGGTTATCACGAACTAGTGAAACGGTTCGGGGGATGCGGTTGCATCCCCCTTTTTTATGTAATAGGAAAGTGTTCCATGAAAATTGGATATATATTTTAACTTGCACAACACTTCAAAATAATTTATCATAAGGGTATGATCATAAGAGGAATTTTATTTCGGAAAGGCTGGTTTGTAAACATATGGTATCAAGTCAGATAATCAGGACAAGCATTGAGGAATTGCACGCCATTACAAAGGTGGATTTGGGCGTGTTCGATTTGAATGGAGTAGAGGTGGCATCCACATTCCCGGCGGAAAACCTGGACGCCGGTCTGATAACGGATTTTGCAACATCTCCGGCGGACAGTCAGGTCATCGGAAGCGAACATTTATTGAAAATCAGGGATGAAGGGGAATTGATGTATGTTCTGGTAGCCAGAGGCAGCGGTGATGAAGCATATATGATAGGTAAGATTGCTGTAAGCCAGATACAGAATTTGATTGTGGCATACAAGGAGCGTTTTGATCGTAACAATTTTTTCCAGAATCTTCTGTTGGATAACCTTCTGCTGGTGGATATTTACAATCGGGCAAAGAAGCTCCATGTGGATGTTACCGTACCCAGGGTAGTTCTGTTGGTAGAAACAAGGACGGAGAGGGATGCGACGGCATCGGAGCTATTGACCGGAATGTTTTCCAGCCAGTCGGGAGATTATATCACCGCTGTTGATGAGAGCAGCGTGATTCTCATAAAATCACTGAAAAATGGGGAAGGTTACGAAGAAATAGAGCAGATGGCTTACACGATAGTAGATATGATGAATATGGAAGCCATGCTGAATGTGAGGGTGGCGTACGGAACTATCGTAAACGAGCTTAAGGATGTTTCAAAGTCCTACAAGGAAGCAAAAATGGCGCTGGACGTAGGTAAGATTTTCTACGTGGAAAAGCGGGTAGATGCGTATAACACGTTGGGAATCGGAAGATTGATCTATCAGCTTCCGGTAAATCTGTGCAAGATTTTTATCGAAGAAATATTCAAGGATAAGACTGCTCTGGATTTTGATGAAGAGACGCTTACTACCATCAACAAGTTTTTGGAGAACAATCTGAACGTATCCGAGACTTCGAGGCAGCTGTTCGTTCACCGCAACACGCTGGTATACCGTATTGAGAAGCTGGAAAAGAGTACCGGTCTCGATATCCGTACCTTTGATGATGCGCTTACTTTTAAGATTGCGCTTATGGTAGTAAACTATATGAAATATCTGGACACGCTGCAATATTAAAATACCAGGGTCAAAAGATCATGTTTTTCATGCTTGCATGAAAAAACATGACCTTCTGACCCGCAAAACATGAGAAAGTAGCCCGAATAGGGCGGATTTCGAATGTTTTTAGGATTAAATTTTATACCCCAAATGGCCGTATTGCGAGGCTTTATACCTCGCAATGCGGTCATTTTGTCTTTTCGGGATAAAGCCATCCTGCATATTCTAGAATCGACTGCTTCTCCAGCTTCGCATCTGTGAGTTTCATCTGCTTGCGGTATTCTCTCGGAGACATTTGAAAAACCCGGAAAAAGTATCTGTTAAAGCTGGACACAGAATGAAATCCGGTATTCTCAGAAATGCAGAGAACGGATTCTTCCGTACACCGGAGCAGATTGCACGCTTTCATGATACGGGTATTATTCAGATGTTCCAAGGGAGAAACAGCCATGATCTCATGGAAAACCCTCCGAAAGTGTGTAGGACTGAAATGGCATATGCCCGCAAGAAAGTCAATGGAAATCTGTTGCATGTAGCTATTCTCTATATAGTCGAGGGCAGGAGCAATGACGAGAGAATTTTCAGGAGGAAGGGGTTCTCCTTCCCTGCGTGTAGTAAAGCCGCCCTCCACGTGTTGAACGCGGTATAGTTCTATATACAGCGATAGGAGCAGGCCCCTGGCGCTGATCTGATAACCGGGCTTCTGCATTTCTAATTCTTTAATGATTCCCGTAAGCAGGAAATAAATGGAGGGATAATCCTCCTTAGGAAAAATGTATTTGTAGTCGCTGAAGGAATAGGCAGACAAATCGTAGTTATTCCAAGAGCTTGGAAGCAGATTGCGGAATAGCTCGGCAGGATCCAAAAATAAATAAGACCAATGGCTCTCCGTACCCGGAGAAGAATAGGTGGTGTGAGGGACGTTTCTCGGAATACAGGTAATATCGCCTGTCTGAAAGGACAGAGATTTACCATTGAATTCCAAGGTGCCGCCGTCGCTGTGGCAGATGCCAATTTCCAGACAGTTATGGAAGTGAAGCCTGCCGCTTGGAATGTCCGAAATTTTCCAATAATCTCCCGACAAAAGCAGAACGGGAAAGTGCAGCGGAAGATAATAGCTGCGGTATTCTGTTATCGTATTTTTCGGCTTTGCCATAATGTTTTTCCCCTTTTAACCAATATCTTTTGGCTATATTCCGGTTATTACCAGTAAAACTATAACATAAATGGTCATTTTTGCATAGTTTTATCATCCGTATGATTAGAAAAATAAGATAAAATGGACAATAATTATCTCATATAAGAAAACATTACATACAAAGTATACAATAGAGTGTACGGCTGAAATAAGAGATGACAAAAGTATCGGGAGGGGTTTTCTATGGCGAAGGAGAAAAAGGGTGCCACGGACATAGCAATTTATAGAAAAAAGAATTTTCTATATTTCTTTAGAAGAGACTGGCAGCTATATGCGCTGCTCGTTATACCATTCCTCTTTGTAATCGTATTCAAATATCTGCCCTATACGGGACTTGTAATTTCCTTCAAGGATTATAAGGTGGCGAAAGGCTTTTGGGATAGTAAGTGGGTGGGATTCGATATTTTTGAAAAAGTATTCACTCACAGAAATTTTATTCCTTCTCTTCGAAATACGCTCCTTTTAAATATACTGGATTTGATATTCGGCTTTCCCATGCCGATTATACTGGCTCTTTTGTTAAACGAAATCAGGGTGAAGTGGTTTAAGAAAATATCTCAGACTATGCTGTATCTGCCTCATTTCCTTTCATGGATCATCATCGGAGCGCTGGGGTACCAGCTATTCGGTTTAAACAGCGGTGTGATCAACAATATTGCCGAAGCTATGGGAAATAACCGGATTCCCTTTCTCCAGGAGGACACTTGGTGGCTGGTTACCTATGTAGTCATTGGTGTATGGCAGACGATGGGCTGGGGAACGATTATCTATCTGGCGGCGATTACTTCGGTAAATGCGGAATTATACGAAGCGGCGAGGGTGGACGGTGCCGGCAGATTCAGGCAGTGTATACACGTTACGCTTCCCTGTATTCGCAGCACTATCGTGGTACTACTCATCATGAATCTGGGCAAGGTGATGGGCGGTTCCTTCGAAAGGGTGCTGGCGCTGTCGAATATGAAAGCGACGGAATATACTACGACGATTCCCGTACTCGTTTATCAGTGGGGTATCGGCAGCGGCAAATTCAGTGAATCCACAGCACTTGGCCTGTTCCAGTCCGTAATCGGACTTATACTGGTACTGGCAGCCGACTTCGTAGCTAAAAAGCTTGGCGAAGACGGATTGTTATAGGAGGTGGCATAATGAGCGAACTGGCTATCGTGGCAAAGAACAAAACGCCATGGACGAAAACCAGAATTGTGAATCGAGCATTCGACATATTGTTTTATGCGATTATCGCGGCGGTGAGCCTTACCTGTCTGCTCCCCTTTATCCATGTGTTTTCCAAGTCAATCAGCGAAGAAGCATATGTCATTGCGAATAAAGTGTTGCTTTTGCCAAAGGGGTTCAGCTTAAATGCTTATCAGAAAATATTCTCGGATGCGAGCATTATCCGTTCTCTGTTCGTAACGGTCGTGATGACGCTTAGCTTTACGGCGATCGGAATGTTTTTAACGGTATGCTCCGCCTATGTGCTGTCCAGGCAGCAGCTGAAGGGACGAAAGCTATTGACCTTCCTGCTCATGGTTACCATGTACTTTACTGCGGGAATCATTCCGGATTATATGCTGATGAGCAGCCTGAAAATACTGGATACGTGGTGGTGCCTGATCCTTCCGTTAACCTTCAGCGCCTATAACTTTTTAATCATGAAGAATTATTTTCAGAACAGCATACCGGATAGTGTGGTGGAATCAGCCTTCATTGACGGGGCTTCCCATGTGAAGATACTTACCAGGATCGTACTGCCGCTGTCAAAGCCAATATTGGCTACCATTGCCTTGTTTTTCGCGGTAGGAAGATGGAACGCATATCAGGATGCATTGTTTTACATAAAACAAAAAACGGATTTGCGTCCTTTACAGCTCAAGCTTTACTATTTGATCATTTCTGCGACGGAATCTCTGCAGTCAGAGGGAGGGGCAGTGGGACAGTTAACGAATCCGGAGGTTATTAAAGCCGCGTGCGTTATTTTCGCAACCATACCTATTGTTGTCGTCTATCCCTTTCTTCAGAAATATTTCGTACAGGGAACGATGATTGGAGCGGTGAAGGGGTGATTCCCCTGGCAAAAAGAAATGACTGAGGCATTTACCCAAGAGGGGTGCAAATAAACAAGAAACTATAATGATTTTAAGGAGGATGTGTTATGAAGAGGAGACTCTATCAGAAATTTGTGGCTATGGCACTGACCGGTACTATGGCAATCGGCATGCTGACGGGCTGCGGGAGCAGTCAGGAAACGGCAGCACCGGCAGAAGAGAGTACTGCAGCGGACAGCGCAAAAAGTGCGGAGAGCACTGAGGCTGCGGACAGTGCAGATGCACAGGAGCAGGACAGTTCCTCGCCTTATACGGATTATTCCGGCGGCTTTCCCGAGACGGTTACCATTCAAATTCCCGTATATGACAGAGCTTTCGAAGGTTGGAACGTGACTGACAACACCTATACCCAGTGGATTCAGAAGGAATTCGGAGATAAATATAACGTAAATGTCGAGTATGTAGCGGTAGGACGTTCTACTGAGGTTGCAGACTATATGCAGATGCTCAGTGCCGGGAATGCGCCCGACATCATTATGCACTATGATATGCCTCAGGCTGTAAACTATTATTCCGAGGGAGCTATGCAAGCCCTGGATTTGGACGAAATAGCATATTATGCTCCGACCTACTATGCAAACATGAAGGATACGATTGATACCTACGGTGAGATGGACGGAGAGAATTACTTCTTCTTCGCGAACAGGCCTACCTATTATTATAACTGGGTAACCTTGATCCGGCAGGACTGGCTGGATGCGGTAGATGCGGATATGCCTGAGAGCATGGAGGAATTGAATGAGGTAGCGGCGAAGTGGAAGGATGCAGGGGTTGGGACTCTGGGAGAGAGACTTCTGATCAATAACTTCACTTATTACTATCCTTTTATTGGAAGTTCTGTGGATGAGAAAGAGCTGGCGCTTTATTCCGACCTGGCAGTTGCACCTCTTACATGGTCAGCAACAGAAGCTTATTTGAAGAATTTGAACTATCAATATAACAACGGCCTGACCAATCCTGAATTCTATCTGATAGACGACGACGCAAAATGGAAAGCAGACTTTGTTTCAGGAAAAGTAGGCACCTATTCCTTCTATATTACCAGCGGTACGGATACGATTTCCAGCCTGCTGGCAAACGATGCTGACGCAAAGGTTTCCGTAATGAATACATGGGCAGGAGTTCCTGAAGGAAACAACTCATATTATTATGAGTATCCGCCTTACGGTATGATTATGGGAATCAACTCCGATTGTACGGATGAACAAAGAGAAGCAGTCTGGATGTTCCTCGAATGGATGAGCCAGTCCGATAATCTGTTTAAACTTCAGAACGGTGTAGAGGGAGAATCCTATACGCTGGATGATAATGGATTGGCTATTCCGGTTGACGGCTATACGGGAGAATGGAAACGCTCCGATAATAATAACAAGGATTACTGGTGTCTTGTCGTAGAAGCTGCTGTATACGATGACGATGAGCTTACTTATCAGTCGCGTCTCAGAGATCTGGCTCCGGCAGGCTATGAATATCTGATCGCGGATTCCAAGAATTACTTCGATACTTATGCCCAGTACGGCTTAATCAATACGGCTTATACGAAGACCATCGAAGCTTCTGCGGAAAATGCAGAAGATTTGAAGAAGCTTTGGCAAGAGCTGTATGTGGATTGTGCAACATGTTCAGAAGCAGATTTCGATGCGATTTACCAGGAGGCTTGCCAGACCTATCTGGATGCGGGCTATCAGGATATCCTCGATGAGAAGCAGGCATTATACGACGAGGGTTCCACGAAATAAAAACGTCTTGATAAGCCATTTTTATACGGCCCCCAAATAAACCACTATTTGGGGGCTTTCATACGAGTGTACTATACTCGTGCGAGTGTATTATACTCGTTAAGAATAGAGGGAAGAGAGGTAGAAAGATGTTAAAGCTCGTGTATGATAAAGAAAGAATCGAGACGGTAATTGACAGTATTGTCAGAAGAACGATGAATATGGACCTCACATGGGATTGGCCTTGCGGAGTGGCTTACTACGGTATAAGTGAAGCTTATAAGAAGACTAAGAAAGAAGAATATTTATCGCTGTTAAAGGACAGAGTGGACGAACTGATCGATCTCGGACTTCCTAAAGTCTGGACGGTGAACACCTGCGCCATGGGTCACTGCCTGATTACGCTGTATCAGGCTTCCAGAGAAGAGAAATACCGCAAGATCATTGACAGCAAGGTAGAATATTTAAGAAATTCTGCTCTCAGATTCGGGGATAATGTGCTCCAGCATACGGTATCAGCGGGCAACGATTTCCCGGAGCAGGCATGGGCGGACACTCTGTTTATGGCAGCTTTCTTTCTCCTCAGGGTAGGTGTGATGGACAAAGACGAAACGCTGATCGAGGATGCGCTGAACCAATGGTACTGGCATATCAAGTATCTTCAGGACCCCAAAACCAGTTTTTATTATCATGGCTATAATAACATCTCAGGGGACCATATGTCAGGTATTTATTGGGGCCGGGCAAACGCATGGGCTGCCTATACGATGTCACAGGTATCGGGGCAGCTGCCGGAATGTTATCTGTATCCTAAATATCTGGACGTAGCGGGCTCTCTGAACGAACAGCTATCGGCGCTAAAAACGGTGCAGACGAAGAATGGGCTTTGGAGGACAGTGCTGGACGATGAGGAGTCTTATGAAGAAATATCCGCCTCTGCCGGAATTGCAGCGGCTCTGCTGGAAAGCGGCAATCCCCTCTACTCCAAATACATCAGCAAAGCAATAGAAGGGCTGCTTTTAAATGTCAGCGAAGAAGGCAGAGTGCTTAACGTATCAGGAGGCACGGCAGTGATGAAGGATGCAGAGGGCTACAGAGGAATCTCGAGAAGCTGGATACAAGGCTGGGGACAAGGGCTGGCACTGGCATTTTTCTCTGCACTGTTAGTATCCGGTGAGATCGAAAAGGACGGTGCATTATAAAAGGTGCCGACAGAAGAATAAAGGCAGAAAGAAAGAGGGATGACAGGCATGGAGGCACAAAAAGGCGGATTTACCCTTCCCGGTGAAGCGGGATATGAAGAATTGACATTGAAAATGGCGAAAAAATGGGGAGCGGACGTTATCAGGGACAGTGACGGAACCGTGCTGTCGGAGAAGATTTTGAAGGCGGGTTACGATATCTATTCCACAATATGTATCATCAGAGATCATAATGAATGGGCGAAGAAAAATATAAATAAGCTGCAGCAGACATTTTTGTGTACGCCTCCGGCGGTGGCCGGGGGAGAAGAAATGTGTACCGCCGGAATGTCTATCGGACTTCTGGACAGCTTTTTCAAAGAGCAGTTTCGTGTCAATGACAGTGAAGATTCTTTTAAGTATTGGCAGGTTTATGACAGGACCACTAATGTGCTATTGGATAAGAAGGACTGGATATATAATAAAGATGACGAAAGTGTCATAATTATAACAGCCATTCCCTGGCATAAATATACGGTCAACTTTATGGTATACCGGGTATGGGAAGAGATTTCCATGTATAACCATACCACGAACCATTGGGACAAGGAGCACTTGATGCCCATAGAGCCTCGCTATCCGGAAACGCAGGAATATATACTTTCATGGATGAAGGACTGGTGCGAGGCTCATCCTGATACGACGGTGGTACGATTTACATCCATGTTCTACAATTTCGCATGGATATGGGGAAGCAGCGAAAGAAACCGGAATTTATTCAGCGATTGGGGTTCCTATGATTATACTGTAAGCGTGCCGGCTTTGGATGCCTTTGCCGAAAAATACGGGTATTCCATGACGGCAGAGGATTTTATCAACAAGGGCAGACTGCACGTTACGCATATGCCCCCAGATTCCCGTAAAAGAGACTGGATGGATTTCATCAACGACTTTGTCATCAGTTTTGGTAAAAAGCTTATCGATATTGTACACAGCTACGGAAAACAGGCGTATGTTTTCTACGATGATAGCTGGGTAGGCATCGAGCCTTATAATGGAAGGTTCCAGGAATTTGGCTTCGACGGCCTGATCAAATGCGTATTCTCCGGGTTCGAAGCAAGGCTTTGTGCGGGCGTGGAGGTGCCGGTTCATGAGCTGAGGCTTCATCCTTATCTTTTTCCCGTGGGCTTGGGCGGAGCCCCGACCTTTATGGATAGAGGAACGCCCGCTTTGGAGGCGAAACGGTTCTGGAATAACGTACGCAGAGCCTTGCTGCGGGAGCCGGTGGAGAGAATAGGTTTGGGAGGTTACCTTCATTTAGTGGAGAACTATCCTGACTTTTCAGATTATATAGAAAAGACAGCGGAAGAATTCCGTCTTATCAAGAGAATTCACCGTTCAGGGAAGCCGTATGTTATAGGAACGAAAGCCGCGGTATTGCACACATGGGGGAGATACCGCTCATGGACGCTGTCCGGGCATTTTCATGAAACCTCTATGCACGATTTGATACATATCAATGAGGCTTTATCCGGATTGCCTATAGAGGTATCATTCATTTCTTTTGAGGATGTAAAAAACGGGGCGCTTAACGATGTCGACGTAGTTATAAACGCAGGTTATGCCGGCAGCGCATGGAGCGGAGCAGAAGCATGGAGAGATGAGGAGATAGTGAGCCTTCTGACAAAATGGGTGTACGAAGGAGGTACTTATCTCGGTGTAAACGAGCCTTCTGCGGTGGAGGGCTATGATACCTTTTTCCGGATGGCTCATGTGCTGGGCGTGGATAAGGATACCGGCGAACGGGTATGCCATGGCAGATGGGCCTTTCATAGCGACGGAGAAGGAATACTGCCCGAAGGCGTGTGCATAAGACCTAAAGAGAATCTTTACCTGACGGACGGGATGACCAAGGTTCTTCTGGCCGACGGGGATAAGCCCCTTTTGACTCTGCACGAATGCGGCAGAGGAAAGGGAATCTATATGGCAGGCTTCGAGGTAAATTCGATTAATACCCGTATGCTTTATCAGCTCATCCGCTACGCCGGAGGGGAAGGAATTACCGGGAAATATATGACGGATAACCCATATACGGAATGCGCCTATTACCCGGAGAGCAGGCAGTTGGTAATTATTAATAACAGCGGGGAGGAACAGGAGGCAGCTGTGGAGACGGAAGAAGGGGTGAAAAAAGTTGTATTGGAGTCTTACGAGACCCGGTTTGTGACACTGTAACGGACTCGATTTTTTGAAGATGAGAGAAAAGGTAAAAGTATGAAGATAGGCGTCAGAACACATGATTATGGAAGGCGAGAAATTGCGCAGATGGCAGAGGTTCTGGAGCGTGAGGGATATCAGTCTGTGCAGCTTGCGCTTCCGAAGGCTTTTTCTTCCATACAGTCCTATGAGTATATTGCGGAAAAAGAGCTGTATGAGATTGCTGAGGAGTTCGGCAAACGGGGAATCGAGATCGCGGTGTTAGGCTGCTATATGGATCTGGGAAATCCGGACGTCTCGGTAAGAGAGGCGGCGGTGAGAACTTTCAGGAGATGTCTGGGCTTTTCCAAAAGCATAGGCGCAAGGCTTACCGGCTCCGAGACGGCATATTCTCATCTGACGAAGCTGGAAAAGCAGAGATGGTTTCCTTTTATGATGGACAGTTTGAAACGGCTGACCGAGGAGGCAGAGCGGCTGAATACGTGGATGGGAATCGAGCCCGTGGCATGGCATCCTCTGGACAGTGCAGATACGGCTGCAGAGGTCATAAGAGATCTGAAAAGTGATCATGTAAAGATAATCTTCGATCCGGTGAACGTGCTGGAGAGGCCTGGTGAGGTCTTGCAGGAGGCATATTGGAGACGCTGCTTCAAGGAGCTTGGGCCTTATATAGAGACGATACATTTGAAGGATTTTACGGTTGGGGAAAACGGAGAATATTGTCCGAAGCTGCTTGGAGAAGGTGTTATGGACTTTGGAGTGCTTAAAGAGTGGCTGAAGGGACATCCCGATATTCCGGTGCTGCGGGAGGAGATGGACCCTGAGACAGCAGGGCGGGACATCGCTTTTATGAAAGGACTTTACCGCTAGGAGAAATTTAAAGGGAATAAAAACGGAGATAATTTTACAGCGTAAAGCCATAAGATATCTCCATTTTTTATTATATTCATTCCACTTTATCATCTACATTGTTTTTCATAGATATTAATATCTTGACTAAAAAACCCGGTAAGACGACTCCCATACGATTAGCATTTTCAAGAATAGACAGAAGTTCATTGATGATGAACCATACGGAGACCAGTAAGCCGAATAAGGTCTTGCTGTCAAATCTTAGCCCCAGTTCGACGGCAAATTTATGGATTAAATAATCTGTGCTTACAGAGACTAAAATTGTTAAAATGTAGCCGATTTTCTTGTAAATTCCAATGAGACTTTTTTTGCTGCTCCACCTGTATTGAGGCTTGTCCGGATATTCAATCGCTTCTTTTTTGGAGGCGAGCATTCCGGAAATATAATCAATTACCATCAAAACAGTTAATAGCATTAGCGTCGGGATAAGCAGTTCCATCGTATTGCTGATCCATGCGCCGATTGCAGCGACAACGCTTTTTTCGAAATTAAAGTTTGTTTTCATTTGGATAATCACCCCTTTCTTTGCGGACACCTGAAACAGAATCATGCAATATATTCATTTTTTATTTCATCACAGAGCTGATTTTTTATCCGGGTAGTGTATTGCCTGGAGACCTTATATTCAGATGCAACTTTCGCACTGCTCTTACCTTCGATAAAAATTGAAAACAGGATTTTTTTCTGCTTATCATTATAGTGTGACAGATGTTTTCTTAAGTCCGATCTTAATTCGACATTCTCATACTCGTAAAAGATGCAGCAATAGTCATAGTTACTGTCCAGCGGCAACTCATTATCACATCTTTTTCTGCTGTTTCTGTATAATTCCAAATATCTGTTTCTCAGGGCTCTGTTTAAAAAAGTAAAGCATTGGCCTTCATTACTGTAATATTCAATTTTATGTACCGCTTCCAATAAAGATAAATTCAATTCGGATATAGTATCCTCTTTTTCATCCTTATAAAGCATCCTTGCATACTTGAAAATGACCGGTTCAAATCGTTTGGTAATTATCAAAAAATTATTTTCATCCCCTTTTTTATATTCTCCAATTAATTCAATAAGTGTCTTTTCCATCTGATTCCCCCTTTTAAGGGGTAAAAGAATAATAGTCAGTAATGTTACTGATTAATTGTCGTTTATCTATGAACATACTTGTTCATAATTAAATTTGTCTTTTTCCCCTTTTAGTTTGTAAAAATAG
>JAEWPN010000163.1 GCA_023399455.1 Bacillota bacterium | reverse complement strand
ATATATGTGCGATAGGCGCGGCATTTTTATGTACATTTATGACGGGATTGGGAACTGCAATATCTCAAATTTTAAGTTTACAAATAGAAATGCAGCTTATTGTAACTACTATCTTTTTGGTTTTTTCTGTTTTCATAGGCTTGTTCATAATTAATAGAACAGGGCTGTCATTTATAGAATGCGGGTTCAGGCTGGAAAATAGGAATACACTAAGGAAAGCTATGTATTACATTCCGTTGATTTCGATAGAAATAATAGCTATATTATTATTAGGATTTTCAGCGGAAATAACAGGAAAGCAATATATTGTTCTTTTATTATTTGTAATTGCAGTAGGATTTAATGAAGAAATATATTTCAGAGGAATTGTATATAATTTTCTGCTTGTAAAAGGAAGTAAAACTGCTATTATTTTTTCATCAATTATATTTGGTTTATTGCACTTGGCTAATGTATTTAATGGTAAAAGTTTAGCGTATCTCGTATTACAAATGATTTTTGCATTTCTGGTTGGTTTTGTTCTTGCCGAAATAGTAAATATTACGAAAAGTCTGTGGTTTCTAATTATATGGCATGCACTTCATGATTATATTGCAAGTATAACCCGTGAAGATTTAGAAATAAAAGCGATTGTCGTATTGGCTTTACAGGTATGTATATTAGTGATCTATGCAATTATTATGTGGAAAGCGAACAAGAAATTTGACTCAGACACGACTCAATAGACGGCAGATAAGGAGGGGCTAATGGATTTTTATAAAATATATAAACCAATAACTGCCGCTCCCTTCGCACATGGCCCCGACTATATGGAATTCGAGCCGTGCGACGCGCTGAAACCGTTTATCAGGTGTTTCTGGGGCAGCAGCAAGCCTTACATACAGCCGGAGACGGACATCCCTACGCAAGGACTGGTAACGCCGGATACCTGCATGGACATCATCTTCGATGTCAATTTCACAGAAAATACTCTGAAAGGAAGCTTTTGCGGAATTGATGACAGCTCTTTCTTTACCAGTCGCATAAACGACAGGCGAATGGAACTTTCCACCTTCGCCATCCGCTTTTATGCGTGGAGCGCAGTTCCCTTCTCAGAGGAGTCTATGAAGGATGTTAAAAATGGATTCTTTAATGTGGATTATCATTTTTCCAGGCTCAGGAAAGAACTTTATCCGCTTTTGTTCGACATTATAAATATAGAGGATAGGATTGCCATCACGGAGAGGTTCTTATTACAAAATATCCGTCCGGAGAAAAGCAGTCCTGTTGTCATGGAAGTGGTGTATGAGATTCTGCGAAGAAAAGGAAATATCAGGATCGAACAGCTTTCCCGGGACATTCACATAAGCGGCAGGCACCTGGAACGGATTTTCCGGGAAAATATAGGGGTATCTCCCAAAAAGTTCTCTTCTCTTATAAGGTATCAGTATTTATGGCACGATATGCTGTTTCGAAAAGACTTCAATGTTCTCGATGCGGTATACGAGCTTGGCTATACGGATCAGGCTCATCTGGTAAACGATTTCAGGCAGTTTCATACCATGTCCCCTCAGGAGGCGAAAGGCTTCGCAATGAAGGATATTCTGCAGAAAACCGATGTAAAAAAATAGCGGTTTAAGTAATAAATATTAAAAAAATGCGGTAAAAAGAGTGAATTTTATCCGGTAAATTTCCTTTATTTTCTATGCTAATATAGAAAAGGTGAAAAAGAATCTGTCAAAGGGGACGGTGGCGATGATAGGAAAAAAGGAAACGGGAAAAAAAGCACAGAAGAAAAAGGCTAAAAGAGGCCTTAGCTTAAAGGTCCAGCTTACGGCTGGATTCTTGATACCCGTGTGCATGGTGGCTCTGGTGGGGAATTTTGCGTATAACAAGGCTTCAAAGGGCATGCTGGATAATTACGGGGAATCGGCGAGAACGGCTTTACAGATGACTGCCAGGCTTCTGGATTTCGGCTTTGAATCGGTGGATTCGGATTCTATTCAGCTGTTTAACGATTCCAATATCAAGAACTACGTATCTAATACTTACAAAAACGATCAAAGCGCTAAAAATGACGCCTTTACGAAAGCTCAGACCTTGCTTACGACAAAGCAGAACAGCAACAAGTTTATCAAGGACATCATTATCGTTACCGCGGATAGTTTGAACGATTTGGCAACTACTACCGGAAAGGGCGACAAGACCGGTTTTTATGACAGTTTCATGGAGGAGAGCAGGGAGATCGCGGACAATCCGGATAAGTCAAAGACCTGGTCGGGGGAGCATCCGGTACTGGACGCACGGTTTGGAACGAGCAGCGATAATTATATCTGCTCCCAGTACCGGATGGTGAACTCGAAGAATGCTTGTGTGGTCATCGATGTCAGCACCGAGAGAATTAAGGAAATCTTAAATGATCTGACGCTCGGAGACGGAAGTATCATCGCTTTTGTTACGGCCGATGGACGGGAGATTTATTCCGGTGAAAATTCCGGTTTTGCTTTTTCAGATAAAGAATATTACAAGAGCGCTGCTGAAGAGGAAAGCGGCAGCTATAGCCGCGACGTGGAATACGACGGTAAGGAATACCTCTTCATGTACAGCAAATGCGAGGCAAATCAGGCGGCTGTCTGCGCCATGACACCCAAGGACAGCTTGATGAAGGAAGCGCTGAGTATCAAGAACGGTATATATTTATGGGTATTTTTATCCTGCGTGGTGGTATTGATCGTAGGAGCTGCCATCTTGCTCGGAATCAGCCGGAATATGGGAAGCATAACGAGAAGACTCGCTAAGGTTTCCCAGGGAGATCTGACCGTGGATATGCGCATCCGTGACAGAGCGGAATTCGGCAGACTCAGCGGACATATCATGGAGACGATTTCCAATACGAAGAAGCTGATTATGGAGGTAAGGGATACCTCTCTTCAGGTGAACGGCTGCGTAGGTAATGTAAAGCAGGCGGGGACGGAGCTTAAGGCGTCTACGGAGTATATTCAGGGAGTTATGAAGGAGATCGAAGGCGGCGTAGGAAGCCAGGCGCAGGATGCGGAGCAGTGTCTTGAGAAGATGGACTCCTTGTCCGACAAAATATTGAGCACGGTAGAAAATGTAAAGGAAATGGAAGGCCTGGCGGACGATACCCGCAAAATGATAGGCGAAGGAACGAAAGGAATGGACACTCTTATCGCCCAGTCAACAGAAGCAGGGGAGATAACGGGGCAGCTTTCCGGGAAAATAAAGCTGCTTTCTGAGAAAATTAACAGCATACGGATACTTACCGATACTATCGATGAGATTTCTGAGGAAACCACTCTGCTTTCCTTGAACGCCTCCATAGAAGCAGCAAGAGCAGGAGAGGCAGGAAAAGGATTCTCGGTGGTGGCGGAGGCTATTAAGAAGCTGGCGGACAGTGCGAAGAACTCTTCGGAGGAAATAAGAAAGGTCATCGAAACCATCGAAAGAGTTTCCGATGATACCATCATGGCATCGGGAAAAGCCGGCAGAATCGTGGAATCACAGGGCGCAGCGGTAGAAGAGACAAGGCGCAGGTTCTCCGATATGAGCAGGAACATGGAAAAGCTGCTGCAAAATATTTCTGTAAGTGTCCGGGATGTAGAAGGGATGAATGCCAATCGCAGCGATACCTTGAATGCAATCGAAAGCATATCAGCGGTATCGGAGGAGACGGCAGCATCGGCAGTCTGCGTGGATGAAACAGTTAAAAAGCAGGTACACCAGGTGGATCGGTTATCAGAGGCTACGAAGGAGCTGGAAAACAAGATGGATGAGCTGCTGGAAGCTATTCAAATGTTTATTGTTTAAGTGAGCAGACGAAATTGCAGTGCTTGCTTTTAAAATGAAAAGAGATGCAGAAAAATACCGTTCTAATTTCATCCTTATTACCGCCACTTTTCGCTGTTTACAAATGATTCCGGTATTTATATACTAGGGGTAGAACTCCGGAGGAAATACGGGGCAGATGGGAGACCTAGGATGAAAGTACAGATGTTCGGAGCGCTGAAAAAAGCTAATATAAAGAAACAGCTCTATACCATATATTTTGTTGCGGTTATTCTGCCCATAACTCTTATCGGTTCGTTTCTTCTTATCAATACATACAGACTGCTCACCAACTATCACCGTGACCTGCTGGAATCCGATAACCTCAGGGTTAAGAACATATTATTTGAAATAACCACTCAGGTATATAATATTTCGGAGGAGCTGGCCTTTGGAGAGGATATTAGGGATATTCTGAAGGACAATTACTTTTTTAAACGAAGCTTTGTCCAAGAGGTGGATGCGCTCACTTCTTTGGATAATTATAATACCAACTATGCCGAAATTGATGAAATCGAAATATACGGGGACAATCCCACCTTGAATGACTATAAGCAGTTCCATTATGCGGATGAGGAAATAAGGGCTAAGGAGTGGTATCAGCTGGCGGTTAACCAGTCCAGCGTATTCTGGATGCCGATGACGGACACCGATAAGTATGGGAATGAGTATTGGAATCTCTGTCTGATCAGAAAGATTCCGGTAATTAATTCCAAATATAATGCCGTATTAGTCATCAAGCTGTCCGACAATTATCTTAAGACGAGAATCGGAAGCAAGGAATATGCTACTATGGTTTCCATCAACGATGGCCCGGTCTTTTTCAGCTCGGAAAGAGAGGCCTATGGAAAGGCGCAGGAAGTTTACATCGATTATGAGGATAATTATTACCGGTATGTAGGAAATATTAAGCTGGAAGATGAGGTATGCTTCGTGGATGTATCCACACTGCCTCTGTACCAGTCGGATTCCAGAATATATATAAGCACCATGAGCGGGCAGGCTTATACCAATATCAGAAGTATCATCTATATCTGTCTCGCTATCATCGTATTTGCTATTTTGATTACAGGCATCATCATACATTTTTTCACTACCTACTTCACGTCACGTGTGCTTACGCTAAGGCATGCGATGCACCAGGCAAGCAATGAGGACTACGAGATTACCGATTCTGTAAATGGACAGGATGAACTGTCGGAGGCTTTTTCCGACCTGGAGATCATGGTGCAGAAGATTAAGCGCAAGGATGCGGAGATGTACGAGGCCAGCATTAAGGAGAAGGAGCTGGTAAACGAGCAGCAGGAGATGGAATTCAAGATGCTGGCCAGTCAGATCAACCCGCATTTTCTCTATAATACGCTGGAGACCATCCGGATGAAGGCTTTTACGGCAGGAGACCGTGAGGCGGCTACGTCCATAAAGCTGCTTGGGAAATCCATGCGGTACGTATTGGAAAATACGGGTACCTCCTTCACTACGCTGACTAAGGAAATCGAGCATGTGATGACCTATCTGACGATACAGAAAATGCGCTTCGGCGATAAATTCGAAAGCTTTTTTTACATTGCGGATGACGTGCAGACAAAGGCGCTGTACATATTGCCTCTGCTTCTGCAGCCGATCGTGGAAAATGCCCTTTTGCACGGACTGGAGGAGAAGGAATCGGGCGGGGAAATCACAATCTCCATATATAAGAACGAGGAGCTTCTGTTTATCGATATAGGGGATAATGGAAGGGGAATGTCGGAGCCGGAGCTGGCTGCTCTTCGCAAAAACGTGGAGATTAAGGATGTGAGCAGAAATAAGAGTATCGGTCTGTATAATATCAATCAGAGAATCAAGCTTTGCTATGGAAAAAGCACAGGCATCCGAATCAATTCCGAGCTGTATAAAGGGACTACAGTACGAATTATGCTGCCTTTGGAAAAGATGAAAATTTTAAGGTAATTTTAATCCAGTATTTGCGGTATTTTTATTTTTACCAGTTTTTTATAATGAATACATCATCGAACAGAAATGTTCTTTGATGTATTTTTTAATGTGATAGGAAAGTGCTCCTATTACATTAAAGTGGATGCGCAGCTACGCGCGCGGAACAAAAGCTGTGCTGCGGGAATATTGGCTCGCGAGAGTATGCGAAGCACACTTTTGTTTCTATTATTTAGAAAGGAATGAAAGCAAATGAGAGGAAGCAAAACATCAAGAGAGCTGATGGGAGATAAACTCTTTTACGTAATAAGGATCGCCGTTTTACTGGCAGTTATATTCCTGTTCGTACCGGGGCTTAATCCGGCCAGGATAAGCGGTTTGATTAACAGGAACCTTTCGCTGTTTACATCGGGCATCTCTTATTCTGCTCTGACGGAGGATTTCGGAAGGGCAATAAAGAAGGAGTGGGTTCAGGAATCCACCCTGCAGCTTCTTTATATTTCAGCGATGTCCATATGTATCGGAGCGGCAGCGATGGGAGCGGGCGGTTGTATGACTCTCGGCAATCTGAAGCTCAAGAGGCTGAGCGCATTGCTGGCAGCGGCCGGAGGGGTGTTGGAGCTGGCAGGGCTGGCGGGAATCTTTATTTCCTACGAACAGATTTCGATGACCACCAATGTAAAGAAGGTGGAGCCCCAGTTTCAGGGCAGTTTCTGGATTATATTTGCGGTAGCCGTCATAGTGCTGATAACGGCCCTGATAGAGTTGTTTCTTTTGCCTAAGGCGGCGAAGGAAGATAAATATGCGATAGAAGCAAAATACCAGCTTTTTCTTATGTTCATGCCGTTTATCGCGTTGATAGCGGTATTCTCCTATCTTCCTTTGCTGGGATGGAGATATGCGTTCTTCGATTACAAGGTAGGCGATACTCTGAGCATGAAGAACTTCGTCGGCTTCAAATGGTTCAGGGAGCTTCTGAATAATCCGGCTACGGTAAGAGACATCGTCAGAGTACTTAAGAACACCTTGGCGATGAGCGGCCTTGGTATAGCCACAAGCTGGCTTCCTATGGCCTTCGCCATCTTTTTATCGGAAATAAAGAATGTCAAATACAGAAGATTCGTTCAGGTATTTACCACTATACCTAACTTCATAAGCTGGGTTCTGGTATACGCGATTGCTTTTTGTATTTTCTCTACGGACGGCTTCGTCAGCAGCCTGTTTGTCAATATGGGAATCTGGGATCAGGGGGTGAATCTTCTGATGAGCGGAGAACATACATGGCTGAAGATGCTTGGCTGGGGACTTTGGAAGGGTGTGGGATGGAGCGCCATCATATACATAGCGGCGATTTCCGGCATCGACCAGCAGCTCTACGAAGCGGCTACGGTGGACGGAGCGGGAAGATTCCAGAGGATGTGGCACATCACGGTGCCGGGCCTGATTCCCACCTTCTGTGTACTGCTTCTTATGGCTGTAGCGAATATTTTGAGCAATGGAATGGACCAGTACCTGGTATTTAAAAATGCCACGAATTTAAACGACATCATGGTATTGGATCTATACGTTTATATGCTTGGTATCGGAAAGGGCTCCATTCCGCTGACTACGGTGATCGGTATGGTGAAATCCATTGTCAGCGTTACTCTGTTGTTTGCAGCCAACGGAATTTCTAAACTGATTCGCGGCGAAAGTATCGTATAGGAGGTGAGGACATGGCAAGAACAGCACAGGAAAAGGCAGACTTTAGGGCGGAGAAAAAATACGAGAAGATGCATAAGCGCAGCTTTCGTTTGAAACCGGGAGATATTATTTTCAATGTACTCAACTACTTTGTATTCGGATTGTTTGCTCTGGCATGTACGTTTCCGTTTTACTACATATTTATCAATACGATCAGCGATAATGATCTCGTGATCAAGGGAGTGATCAACTTCATTCCAAGGGGCTTGCATCTGAGCAATTATATGGCGCTGATCAACGTAAGCGATTTGTCCAATGCATTTATCGTATCGATAGGAAGGACCCTGATTGGTACGACGCTCATGGTAGCAGCTTCCGGCTTTGTCGGCTATCTGGTGACGAAGCAGGAGATGTGGGGGCGGAGGTTTTGGTACCGTTTTCTCATCATTACCATGTATTTCAATGCCGGCTTGATTCCGTGGTTCTTAAATATGCAGATGTTAGGGCTGACCAATACGTTTCTGGCATACATCATTCCGGGAATTGTAGTACCTTACAATATCATATTGGTTAAGACCTACATAGAATCTATTCCGGCGGAGCTGGAAGAAAGTGCAGCAATAGACGGCGCCAGCTATATGACCATATTCCGGAAAATCATATGGCCCTTAAGCAAGCCGATTCTGGCTACCATCGCTATCTTCGGGGCGGTAAATCACTGGAATTCCTTTACGGATTCACTGATCTTGATGCAGTCGGCACCGACCTTATATACCTTACAGCACCGGCTTTATATTTACCTGAACACGGCCTCCAATCTAAAGGCGTTAATGGAATCCGGCGGTCAGGTCAGCGATGCGGTGCTTAAGTCGGCAATGAGCGGCAAGGTCATAAAGTATACCATTTCCATGGTAACTGTTATTCCTATCCTGTGCATCTACCCGTTCATGCAGCGTTACTTCGAAAAAGGCATCATGCTCGGTGCGGTAAAAGGTTAAGGAAATTTAGGGGAGGTAAAAAGGTATCAACCGTAAAATTACGGTATCAATACACAAATAAAAGGAGGAAGAAAAAGGATGAAAGCAAAAAGAATTACAGCATTGCTTATGGCAGCAGTAATGACTGCTTCTCTGGCGGCCTGCGGCGGCACCGACACTACGGCGGCGACGGCTGAGCCTGCGGATGAAGCAGCGGATGAGGAAACAACCGGAACAGATGACGCGGCGGGGGAAGCAGCGGATACAGAGGCGGCAGATTCAGATTATGACGCCATGCTTGAGGATATTATTCCCGAAGAAACAATAACGTTGGACGTATTCGACCAGCTGGCGAACTATTCCGGCGAGCAGATTGGATGGTTCGGTCAGGTTATGCTTGAGAAATTCAATGTTAAGCTGAACCTCATTCCCGATCCCGACGGCGTATATGAGACCCGTATGGAATCCGGCAATCTGGGAGATATCGTTATCTGGGGACAGGACGGGGATGAATATCTTCAGGCGGTGAATAAGGGAATGCTCTTCGACTGGAATGAGGATGACATCTTGTCTGACTACGGCCCGTATATCAAAGAGAATATGCCTTATGCCCTTGACAAGAACACTAACCTTTCCGGTGGGACCACCTACGGTATCGGCCATGATATTGCAGTAGACGCTGCAGCTCGTCAGGATTTCATGTATACATGGGATTTGCGCTGGGATCTTTACAAGGAACTAGGTTATCCTGAAATCAAGAATCTGGATGATATGGTTAATGTACTCGCTCAGATGAAGGAAATCTGTCCTAAAGATGATAATGGAAAGACCACATATGGAGTAGCATTGTTCGACGACTGGGACGGCGATATGGTGATGTATGTTAAGTCTCTTGTTACGGCTTATTACGGTTATGATGAATTCGGCTTCGGCTTTTACGATCCGGTAAATCAGAAATATATCCCCGTTTTGGAAAAAGAAGGTCCTTATATAGAAGCTTTGAAGTTCTACAATACTCTGTATCGTCAGGGTCTGTTAGATCCCGACTCGCAGACACAGAAATACGATGGCATGCAGGCTGACTATCAGAATGGCACTGCATTCCTTAATATCTTTAACTTCCTGGGCTCTGCTTTCTATAATTCGGAAAGCCATGCGGCAGACGGAAAAGCAATGTTCCCTTGTCCGCCTTCGGAAGCAACGCCTATCTGTTATGGTCAGAACGTATATGGTTCCAATAGAATCTGGTCCATCGGTGCCAAGACGGAATATCCGGAACTTTGTATGGCGATCATCAACTGGCTGGCAACTCCGGAAGGCCGTATGACGGCAGAATATGGACCTAAGGACGTGTGCTGGTACTACGATGACAACGGTATGACACAGTTTACCGATTTGGGGCGTGCTGCCAAGATGGACATCAAGACGGAAATGAGCGACGGATATTCAGGAACCTTCGATGATGGAAGCTTTAAGATGAACAACACCACATGGGGAATCGATGCGGCTAATCCGGATTCCAACGGTGAGACCTACAACTACAGAAAATGGGAAAGCTTCACAGCAGAGCCTCAGTCCGACATAGAGGCGGATTGGAGAGACTATACCGGCGCTAAGACCCCCGATGAATATATGGGAACCACCGACTTCAAGCTGTCTTTGGGAACCACTTATTCCCAGTCTCCCAAATCTGATGAGCTTATGGTTCTCTGGAATCAGGTAGCAACATGTATTAA
>JAEWPN010000092.1 GCA_023399455.1 Bacillota bacterium | reverse complement strand
ATTAATCATATTCATAGTAATCAAACCATTCCTGCGTTGTTCTGAAAACAGTATTGTAGGAATGTAAAGCCGGAGCAAAGATGCTGAACATTTTTAAGTCTGAGCCGCCAATGTTTATAATATTATGCCACATACCGCCTGGAACGATTATCCCGTAACCATCGTGTACCTGTGACTGAATGTTAGGGCAATCATAGCAGGAGCGTATGATGACCAAAGCATCACCCCTCTCAACGTAGAAAAATTGATCTGAGTAATAATGTACATCTAATCCGGTTTCGGAATTAGGGGGTACGGATATAAGGGCAAATTGCATATTTCTGCTGGTCCATTTTGTGGTATAGAAAAGAGTGTTATTTATGATCTCCTGTCGCAGATCGGTCACATAGGGGATTGCGACTTGCCCGAGAGCGCTTTGACTGTCAGTGGATTCTCCAATATTCTTATCCATGTGTTTACTCCTTGGCATTTCTTATAGTATTACTATATGTACCTGAGTATGTAAAGTGTAAAAGTTTGTCGTGAATTAATAGGTTTCAGAGTATGATTTCTATGATGTGATATTCTTTTTTAAATAGTTTTCATTCTGAAAAAACTATGTTATACTTCAAGATGAACTTTAGCGGAATAAAGAGGACGGAGGAATAGGATATGTATTCATTGGATGAAGTAAAGAAAATCGATCCTGAAATCGCGCAGGCGATCGTGGACGAGCAGAACAGACAGAATTCCCATATTGAGCTAATCGCATCGGAAAACTGGGTAAGCGAAGCGGTCATGGCAGCTATGGGAAGCCCGCTTACGAACAAATACGCGGAAGGATATCCGGGGAAGAGATATTATGGCGGCTGCGATTGTGTGGACGTGGTAGAAAATCTTGCAATCGAAAGAGCCAAGGAATTGTTCGGATGTGATTATGCGAACGTACAGCCTCATTCGGGGGCGCAGGCGAATCTTGCGGTTCAGTTCGCGATCTGCGAGCCGGGCGATACCATCATGGGAATGAACCTTGCTCACGGCGGACATTTGACACACGGAAGCCCGGTAAATATTTCCGGTAAATATTTCAATATCGTTCCTTACGGAGTTAATGACGAAGGCTTTATCGATTATGATAAATTGAGAGAGATTGCTTTGGAAACGAAGCCAAAGATGATTATTGCAGGGGCTTCGGCATATGCGAGAGCCATCGATTTTAAGAAATTCAGAGAAGTGGCAGACGAGGTTGGCGCAGTGCTCATGGTGGATATGGCTCATATCGCAGGACTTGTAGCGGCAGGGCTTCATCCCGATCCGATTCCATATGCTGATGTAGTGACGACTACGACTCATAAGACACTTCGTGGTCCCAGAGGCGGCTTGATTCTTTGCAATCAGGAGGCTGCCGACAAATATAATTTCAATAAGGCGATATTCCCGGGAATTCAGGGCGGTCCCCTTATGCACGTTATCGCGGCAAAAGCGGTATGCTTTAAAGAAGCTCTTTCGGAGGATTTTAAGAAATATCAGCAGGCTGTAGTGGACAACGCGCAGGCGCTTTGCGGCGGACTCTTAAAAAGAGGTATCAAGATCGTATCCGGCGGAACGGACAACCATCTCATGCTGGTTGACCTTACGAACTTCGACCTGACCGGCAAAGCGGTAGAGAAATGGTTGGATGAGGCACATATCACGGCCAATAAGAATACGATTCCCAACGATCCTAAATCTCCCTTCGTAACAAGCGGTGTCCGTCTTGGAACCCCGGCGGTAACTTCCCGTGGCATGAATACGGAGGATATGGACCAAATCGCGGAGGCAATTGCACTGGTAATCAAGGGCGGAGAAGAGAAGATACCGGAGGCGAGGATAATCGTTCAGAAATTGACAGAAAAATACCCATTAATTTAATATCAATTAAAATAGAAGAACTGGGTTAATAACCCAGTTCTTCTGCGATAAGATACACTTTGATGCGGCCTTTTATGCCGCTGCGGCGGGTGACGACGATCTGATTGCACATGCAGTCGTCTGAAAAGCAGTCTCCACAATGTCCGGTCACGTTGCAGGGCGTCTTTTTATCGAGGCGCTTTGCATTGGCCGGAGCAGCAATATTACGGGTACGCCTGAATCCGTCCGGCACGTCTGTAACAAGCTTGTTCATGCCGGCTAACACGATTACATTTTCGGGTCCGTAAATTAAAAATGAAACACGGTTACCGCGGCCATCGATGTTGATCAGTTCTCCTTGAAGGGTGATGGCATTAGTGCTCATCAGATAATAATCGGCGAGCATCGTCTGTGCATATAGCTTGCGTTTCTCCTCATCGGGAACGGCGTCTCTGTCCAGCAGAGAATAATTTTCTTTTCCGATTCTGTCTACGAGGCCGGCTTCTTTTATTGTTTCACTTCCACCCCAGGAAATCACGCTGTGCTCAGGAATAGAGGAAATGATTGCCTCTATACAGGAAGCAGAATCTTCAAAAAAATAACCATCCATGTTCCTCTTTGCTAAATTTTTAATGATACTTTCCGCTGCCGATGCAAAGGCAGCCTGTTTGTGTGTCATATGTTTACCTCCTTGTTTGGTCAATTACGAATTGGGATAGCCCACGCCGAAAGCAGTGCCGAGGGAAAGGCAGACGGACATGGGATGATTGGAATATCCCGCAGCCATTGCCGTGCCATCGTGTACCATCGTAAAATAATAATCTTTGTTATATGCCTCCTTCAGATAACCGGAAAGATAATCCGCATAATTCGAAGCGATCAGGCGCAGTTTACCGTAGCCGCCCCGGTTGGCGATGACTCCGTCCTTTACGTAATTGGCGATGCTCAGGATGATGTGAGGATGGATGGTCAGTCCCAGCGCCTCCACTTCCCGGATAGTTTTCGCAATGGTTTCTAGAAAATGATTGTTTAAAAGAAGCGCTTCTTTTTCCTCTATAGAAGGGTCTTTAATATCCCATTCCACATGCTGCGACAAGGTCTTTTCCAGAACAATGATGTCTTTGATCTGCTCATTTTCCATAGTAACGTAACAGCGTTTGATAAAACTCTGTCCGTAGTCGAATATGAGGTTGACCTGGAACTGAGGACTTTTTTCCAGATACGCCGCACAGCCTCGAAGTCCCGCATAGGTGGAATCCTTGCCGAGAACGATGCGGTAGGGGATCTTATTGGAACTGGCAAAGACTTCTTCCATATAATGCTTTAATTGTTCTCCTAAGGGTGGGCTCGCTAATCCTCCGACCAGAATGATTTGCTGTAAGCTGCTCCAGTAATTCCAGTGCTCGTCGGTCCAGTCACCGCGAACTTTTCTGTTTTCGGCAGAGCCTTCCTTTAAGCAAAGAAGAATGACGGCCAGCCGCTCGCCGAAGAGTTTAAGGATCCTGTGAGCCTCCGAGGAAACTGTAGGACTTTCGCTCTCCAGACAGGTCTCCAGGTAGAGCGGGAGGGATTTCTCCTCAAGTGTTGAGATATCTATTTGTAATTTCTCCGCAGAACTTTTGATTTCTTTTATCAGTAAATCGGTAGAAAAAATATCCTGTGCGCTTTTGCCGGAAAGGTTCTGGGTTACGGAACAGTCGGGCATCTTGGCAATAAGTAATTTGTTGACAGAAGCATTCGGCGTAAGAATGCCTTCTATTAAAAAAGGGTTATAGATGGTGTTTTCCTCCTTTGAAGGATTTTGAATTATATTTATATTATATATTATACTCGATATGAAGGAGGCTGCAAGGGAAGAATGTGAGAGTGAGATAAAATGGCGAATTTTGGGAGGGTTATTGAGGATAAATGATGCAAAAGAGAGATAATAATTGCCAATTCATAGAAAATAATGATAAAAATGTAACAATTTACCATAAAAGGGAATATAATGAAAAAATATAAAATATTTTGATTAAATGTGTTGACAAATGTGGACTTGTATCATATAATGTAAACATAACAAAAGAAATTAATACAGATAAAATACAAAAGAAAGCGAGGTATAGACCACCGAAAACATTGATTTTAAGGTACAAAAGAAATAATTTACACAAGAAAAAGTAGTCGAGTACATAAGAAAAGGTAACGCAGGACATAGGATAAAGTTATTGGAGTTATCTTCGATAAAGACTTATCAACCGTTACAGTACGGTAGTACGAAAGAATAATGGAAAGAGTACGAAAGATAAAAAATGAAAAATTGGAGGTATAGGCCATTGTATAGCATAGTTTAGGAGAGGGTATTGATCTTGATGATCGGTATCCTCTTCTAAGTTTTGTTTTTGTCGAAAATGAAAAAATTATGGAAAAATCCGGACAAATGGGTTATGATAGGCTATATACATCAAGTTGGAGTGGAATATGAGAGACAATAGTAATGATTTCGATGAAAGAAGAGAATATAGGAGAAAGAGAAGAATCCGCAATCAGGTGATATCTTATGTTTGCGTGGTAATCTTTTTTGCTGCGGTGATTACGGGAACAGCTATCGGGATTCGTACTCTTACTAAGAATGTGTCGGAGAAAAAGCAGGCGGAGGAGCTGGCGGCACAGCTTGAGGAGATTTCCAATCAGGAGGAAGTAGCGGTGGAGCCGCCCGAGACGGTTAGCGAAGAGCCGGCGGAAGAGGTAGACTGGCTGGAGGAAATGGTGGAGACCTGCATCGCGGAGATGCCTTTGGAGGATAAGGTGGCAGGTTTGTTCATGATAACTCCGGAAGCGCTTACCGGTGTGAGTCAGGCGATTAAAGCCGGCGATGGAACGAAGGATGCCCTGAATCAGTATGCGGTGGGCGGACTTATATATTTCAGTCAGAATATTAAGGATAAGGATCAGTTGACGGAGATGCTGTCGAATACGTCCAGTATGAGTAAATATCCTCTATTTCTTGCGGTGGATGAAGAAGGCGGTTCGGTAAGCCGGGTTGCCGAGAGTAAGATTGAAGTTTCGAAAGTTTCGGATATGGCAACTGTTGGAGCTTCGGGCGATACGATGGAAGCATATAATTCGGGTTCCACGATTGCATCTTATCTTTATGAGCTGGGATTCAA
>JAEWPN010000057.1 GCA_023399455.1 Bacillota bacterium | reverse complement strand
TTGTTTTGTACGGTTGGCGAACCTGTACTTAGTATAACATTGGAGGTTTTTTACTGTAAGCTAAAGCAGTTGTTATCACACCTGCATAGCAGGTGGTTTATTAAAAGACTGTTCTACAATAAAAAAGCAAGAACGTTTATTTTAACGCCCTTGCTTGAAAATTTTATATCATATTATTTTTAATATGTCAATAACAAAATATTTCTAAAGGATTCATCACCATCTTTCATACCGGACGATTTCTTCCAACTCTTTCCTTGGCCTCTGCTTTGGTGTTTCATCACCATATCCCAGCGTAATTATTCCGCACACATATTTATCTTTCGGAATATTCAAGATAAATCTGACATCATCTTGTTCAAACCATGCCGTCCAGCAGGTTGCCAATCCTAAATGCTCCGCTTCAAGCAAAATATGCTCCATCGCAATGGCTGTATCCCTGATAATTTGCTTGAGCTCCGGTTCAGGACTGTTCTCATCCAGCCTTACGCTGATACCTTCCGAAATACGACAACGAATATCCGCTACACACACGACAAATACAGGGGCTGTCATCATCCACTGTTGTTGGTGATCAGCATTTGATAATTTCGCTTTCATTTCCTCTGATTCAACTACAATAAACACCCAAGGCTGCGTATTGCTTCCGGATGGTGCCAATCTGGCGCTTTCTAATATTTGGACAAGCTTCTCTTTTTCAACTTTTTTATTAAGATATTTACGGATGCTCCTTCTGCTTTCTATTTGTTCTAACATGGTAATCTCCTTTACTAATATGTCAACACCTCATAACCGGTCTCGGTAACTAATACTGTTTTTTCCCATTGAGCAGAAGGCTTCCCGTCAGCGGTACGAACAGTCCAATCATCAAATCTATCCGTTACTATATTGGATTTTCCCATATTTATCATAGGTTCTACCGTGAAAACAAGCCCCGGAACTAAGAGCATTCCAGTTCCTTTCTTTGTTACATAACCGACCCAGGGTTCTTCGTGAAATTGCAGACCAATACCATGGCCTCCGATTTCTCTAACAACAGAATACCCATTTCCCCTTGCATGGTCATGAACCGCTTGCCCAACATCTCCAAGAAATCCCCACGGTTTTACTTGTTCAATGCCAAGCTCCACACACTCTTTCGCAACATCAACCAGTTTTTGTTTCCCGGCAGAAACATCACCAATGCAAAACATGCGTGAAGAATCCGAAAAAAAACCATTGAAAATTGTAGACACATCAATATTTACAATATCCCCGTTTCGCAATAATATACAATCAGAGGGTATACCATGACACACAACATCATTGATCGAGATACACACGCTCTTGGGGTAACCGTTGTAATTAAGTGTTGCCGGAACTCCTCCCAATTCCTTGGTTTTCTCAAAGATGAGCCGATCAAGTTCTTCCGTAGTGACTCCATCAGCCACATAATTTGTAATAAAATCCAGCAAAGCGATGTTTCGTTTGCTGCTTTCCCGCATACCTTCAATCTGCTGTTTTGTTTTAAGCAATTTCCGATGAGGTACTTCACATCCCTTTAAGCGGTAAATTTCAATTTGCTCTTCAATAGGGCCATGACATTTCTTATATTTCCGACCGCTGCCACACCAACAGAGATCATTTCTTCCAAATTTATCAGACATTTTATCTCCTCACATCTATAAATTCGGAGGGAGCAATATGCCCTAAAGGGAATCCGGCAGAAAACCGAAAGCATTCCGATATTGGCGCGGCGAACATTGAAACGCTTTAGAAAAAGCTCTGGCAAACGATTCAGATGACGAGTATCCGTATCGGAACGCAATATCAATTATTTTGTCATTGGTTATGCAAAGATCATAAGCGGCACCTTTTAATTTACATTGAGCTAGAAACTGTTTATATGTCATACCCATGTGCTCACGAAACTTTGCAGAGCAGTAATACGGCGAATAACCAACATATGATGACATATCCTGCAGACTCGGATTTTCCGTTATGTTATTTTCTACCCACTTTGCCATTGTTTCTATTGTTTGTACAGACATTTGCTTCACTCCTTTTTACAGTATATCAATTTCAGCAGACAATTACATGATATAAGTTGCACATATGAAATAATATATCGATAATCTCCATAATTTGAATACAGCAAGAGTTAAGAATGCCTCTAATTATAAAAAGTCTTAAAAATATATAATACGCTATTCCTGATGCGGCAAATTAATGACAGTTACCTTAGGTCTGGACATAGACTCAATGGAATAACGAATTCCCTGCGTACCAATCCCGGAAGCTTTTACTCCAAGAAACGGGAAGTGATCGGGACCTCTTTCCGTTTTGTTATTCACTTGAACAGTGCCTACCTCTAATTTGTCTGCCACATAAAAGGCATCATTGATATTCTGCGTAAACACTGCAGATTGAAGTCCGTATTCGGATGCATTTGCTATCTCTATTGCCTCGTCTTTATCTTTCACACGTATGATCGGAAGCACAGGACCAAATGGTTCTTCCCAGGCAATTCTCATGTCAGTCGTAACGTAATCGAACAAAGTCGGAGTGATAATATTTCCTTCTCTGTTCCCTCCAACGAGCAGATTAGCACCTTTTTCTTTCGCATCATCTATCAATTCACATACAAAATCCGCTGCCTTCGAACTGATTAATGGTACAATATCAACATCCTTTTCTAATGGATTCCCATAGGTTAACTTTTCCATCTTAGACATTATCTTTTCTACCAATTGATCTGCTATTTGATCTACTGCTAAAATTCGCTTAACTGCAGTACATCTTTGACCGGAATAAGAATATCCTCCCGCAACAATATTATTAGCTGTCAAATCTAAATCCGCGTCTTCCAAAACAATAGCGGCATCCTTTCCGCCAAGTTCCATCAACAGCGGTACCATATTAGTTATTTGTGAAATATGCTGCCCAACTTCTGTACTGCCGGTAAAATTAATAAAATTAATTCCCGGATGAGTAGTGATATAATCTCCTATTTCACTGCCTTTTCCGGTAACAGTATTTAAAACCCCGTCAGGAACTCCCGCTTCCTGAAAAGCTCTTGCTAAATATAGTCCGCATAAGCTGCCTTGAGTTGCCGGTTTTAAAATAACAGAATTCCCAGCCATCAATCCTGGCGCAATCTTAGATGCAGCCAAATTCACAGGATAGTTAAATGGAGAAATCGCTAAAACAACTCCAAGAGGTTCTCTTCTTACAATCGAAACTTTATTTGTTTTTCCCCCCGGAAAACTATCCCCCGGAATGCTTTCGCCGGAAATATTCTTGGCGGTATCTGCCGTAAACTTGATGAAATCGGCCGTTCTTTCCACTTCGGAAAGACCGCTCTTTCTGTCTTTTGCTATTTCTTTTACCATGAGGCCGGCCAGTTCCTCTTTGTTTTTCAGAAGAATATCAGCTGCATGATACAAAATTTCCGCTTTTTCATCTATTGTCACATGCTTCCAGTCCTTCTGCGCTTCCTTTGCCGCTTGTACCGCCAAATCCACCTCATTTTTTGTCATTGCAGGTACACTTCCAATAACTGAATTATCAATAGGGGATGTTACAGTAATATACTTACCGTCTTTACTCTCAACCCATTCACCATTTATGAGATTTCTATATAGATTATTATCATCCTTGATTAAAGTCATCATTTTATTTCCTCCTGTCATTCACCTTGCAAAAAGTTATAAATGAATATGTTAATAGTTAAAAGATATTCTAACATATAGTTAATTTATGTCAATAAGGCACTAATTAGTAAGATAGTACCGAAAAGTTACTATATGCCTTAAGGTTGATGTCATGCACTTTTATCCAACAATTCAATCAAGTGCAAAATGTAACCAAATGTGACATGAGCTCGATTTATTGAATATACTGTTATAGACTTATTCTCATCGATGTGATTCAAATTGAAAAATTGTAAGAGGTAAAGTTAACAATGAATAATATGATACCATTATCAGTTATCAATAGACAAGATTTTACTTTACTTTATTTTGACCTTAATGACGTTAAAACACCCGAAAGAATCGACAAGGCATATATTTTGAGTAACAACTATTGCGGAGATGCTGCCGAAAAACCCGTGGAGGTTTTTATAAATGATTCATTATCCGAAGAAGATTACGAGTTTCTAAATGATTCCTTAAAAGGGGCAAGGACTTATGGACAATCCGGCAATGTTATAGCAGATATAAGTGAAAATGTTAAAATGTTAGTATCGGAATATATTCCCAATTGGGGGATTACTATTAAAAAACAGCTTCAAAATCCAAGACTGATGATTACTTACCACAAGGATACAATCTACCCAAACTGTGAATGTAATCCCTTCTTTGATAAGGAGATTTTTCTTTCAGGTTACAACCATAATATCCAATCGCCGTGGTTTTGTACCGCTTACTCTCAAACAATTACTTTTTTTGCTCAAAACGCCGGATGTAATGATATTGCGATTTATCTTCAATATAGTCCGGATCGTGTCCGTTCAGTAAACGATCCGCAGCAGCTGATAATCAGACCGGAAGAAACAGTGGATATTATTCCCTATAAATTCTCGAAATTTACACGTATGGCCGCCCATTCGGAGCATAAGCAAATTGCTCTGCGCATGTGGTTCCAAACGCAGCTGACGAACCACTAATATATGTCCTGCATATTATGTATTATCCTCTTTTATGAGGAAATAACCTTGGAGGAAAATTATGAACAATCTAGTTTTTAATACAACTGCCAGCCAGTTATTATCCAGCGTATATGGCTATAACCAAGGTACCGGGACATTACAACTCTTGCAACTAAATTCGGCAGGCGAACTACTTGTCGCCTCCGCTTCCATGACGGTGGCAGGTGACGTAACCATCACCAATGCCCTGCTCACCGTGGCCGGCGATGTAACAATCGCTAACCCGATCACCATTGCCAACGGCAGCCTGACTGTAAACGGTGAAATTTCGGTCGAGGGTGACGTAACCATCACTAATGCCCTGCTTACCGTGGCCGGCGATGTGACGGTTGCTAACCCGATTACCATTGCCAATTCCAATTTGACAGTTTTGGTTCAGGGTAATGAGTTCTTCTCGGCAACCGACCCTCACAATGGTGCATCCTCAACAGGTATTGCACTTGCCGCGACAGATATCTCGCAATTGAGAACCGCCACCATGTTCGTCAACAATACGGGAACAAACGCCATTACTGTAACCCTTCAAATCAGTCCTGACGGAGTGATTTATTTCGATGACGTAAAATATGATGACGTATTAGTCGCAGGTGGATCGTATACCATCATGGTCGTAGAAACATTTGCGCAGTATGCTCAGATCAGCTATGACGCCGGAACCCTTGCAACCTTTACGGCTTATTATAACGGCCAGGCTTAAAAGAATGTATGATTTGAAAAGAGCCACGGAGTGTTGCTCCGTGGCTTATATCACATTTGCATGTGAGTAAGAAGGTTGAAAGGAGCATGGATATAAATATGAAAACATTAAGTCTTTGCATTATCGTAAAAAATGGAGAAAAATATATAGAACAGTGTATTGAAAGCGTATTCCAGGCTGTATCCGAGGTAATTGTAGTAGATACAGGTTCCACAGATAACACTCTTGCCTGTATACAGCGGTTTCACCCGCAAATTTTTCATTATGAATGGGATGATAATTTTGCCGATGCCCGCAACTTTTCCCTGAAGCAGGCAACATGTGATTTTATTCTGGTTTTGGATGCCGACGAAGTTCTATATCCAGAAGATTTGCCAGAACTGATAGCACTTCTGGAAACCACAACTGCCGATGGAATATCTATATTGTTTCATAACTTTACAGATGAAAAATCCGAGGAAATCTTTAATACACATATAGGTTTACGTTTATTTAAAAATGGATGCTTCCACTATGAAGGCGCAATCCATGAGCAGCTGACTTTTAATCAAACCGAAAAAAAACCGTTTTTGGAAATTTCCGAGTTAAGACTTAAGCATTATGGGTATCTGAAATCCAACGCCGGATTAAAAAAACACAACCGCAACATTCCCATCTTGCAGACGATGCTGGACAAAAATCCCAATGATGCTTTTCATCTATTCAATATGGGCAATGAATATATGAGTTTGGAGGATTACACAAAGGCACTTGACTACTTCGAAAAAGCAGATCAGCACAAAGATATTTCTATGGCATATTCACCACATCTGATATACAGACGTGCCACCTGCCTGCACAACATGAAACGGAATGAAGAAAGCCTAACGGTTCTTGCTGATGGCCTTCGCTGTTATCCTGCCTGTACGGATATGGAATATCTCCGTGGAATCATACTCAAAAAAATGAAACGTTTTACTTTGGCTCTGGATAGTTTCAATAAATGTCTTTCTATGGGTGAACCTCCTCCCACACTGCACTTTTTTAATGAAACCTCTAATTTCAGGCCTTTAATTGAAATGGCAGAAATCTATTTCCTTATGGATGATTACAATAAATCGTTGGATTGCTACATGAAAGCAATGCGTGCGAACGGAAAAAAATATCATGTAATATATGAAATCGGCAAAGTCT
Organism: Bacillota bacterium; assembly: GCA_023399455.1. Lineage (GTDB taxonomy): Bacteria > Bacillota > Clostridia > Lachnospirales > Lachnospiraceae > Kineothrix > Kineothrix sedimenti. Next base: position 2,293 of record JAEWPN010000057.1, on the reverse strand, counting down.
TAAACAAAATATTGGCCGATAGAGACCGTGTCGCCGAGAACCTGCATAATCTCTATGCCGATCACCGTTTTAAGGCCAATGTAATGGTCACTACCGATGTTCTGCTCAATGAAAGAATGCCTGAGCAGGCCCGAAGCGAATTTGAAGAGTATATGAACGAAGACGGAAACTTGGATGCAGATATATATTTTCTCAGAGGAAGGCTGTTGTTCTGCAATAAAGAATATGAAAAGGCATTTAAGTCGTTTGCCGAATGTATAGCTTCCGATACGTTAAAAGGAATACTGCCTAATGCAAGAAGCCGCTCGTTTGAATATATGACGGCTTGCTGTGTACTTTGCAGACAACTAAAGGACGACTTTCTCAGTATAGCCCGCACGGTGGAAGAAAAGACCGAACGCATAATATATTTGGCTTTTATAGAAGCACATGGCGAACCGCTGGAGAAAGAATCCCTTTCAACAATTGCGTCGGTATTATCAATTGTTCTATCGACAAATGAATACCAGGTATTTGAGGACGTTTTGAGCATCCTCAACCTTGTAGAAGGAGACGAAGCTCTGTTGGCTTTGGCAGAGGTCTATTATCACAATAATTACCATGATATGGCAGTTAAGACTATCCTGAGATCCGTTAAGGAGCTGGACTGTATTAATTCAACAGCCGTTTCGATATTAAACAAAGAATTTATTCTATAATGATTTTTATGGAAATAATCTTTATGGACGATTGATTTGCTTAACCTCTTACCCGATACACGCTGCAATCAGCAGACCGGTCCAGAAATCCGTATTCGATTAATGCCCGCCGTATCGTTGAAAAATCGTCATAAATTCTTTCCAGGATTCTGTTTACTTCAGCTTCACTGTATTCCTGCTCCGGCCTAAAGTTATTTGCAATTTCCCTCAAAACAATAATCTTCTTTTTTTCCTTTGCAGGAAATTGCTTGATGGCGCCGGTTTCATCCATATAAGCCCTAATTGTCTTTTCTCTCTCCACATCGGTAATATTGTATCTGTCATCAATCATCGTTGCGGCGGCGTGAAGCTCTTCGATGATACCAATATCCGATTGATCTATGGAACGATTCGTCTTCTCTTCCAGTGAATTCATAAGAGAGAGAAAGACTTTCGCCTGTTTTTCCTTTTCTCTCAGTTTAAAGCGATGATTTCTTACTGTAGAAGGGGCGATCCCGACGCTTTGAGAAATCACTTTATCGTCTTTTCCTTCGGACATCAATTTCAACACTTGCTGCTGTACCTCCGATATTCCGCTAAAGGAAGGACTTTGCTCCAATATATAATCTACTGTAAAGCCATGCTCTGTCGTTCGATGTTCGTTAACCGCACCGAAGGCATCATATAAATTCTCGTTTATCGTAAAGATTGAGCCCTTTTTAAATTTTCTGCCGCACAGAGTACATGTATAGAAACCTCTCTCTTCCTTATAGCCTGACACAATCTCTTCTATGCTTGAATTCCAAATACAATACTTCTCTTCCACAGCTTGCGCTCCTCCTAACCTTCATATTTATGATTATTAACCTTATATTTTATAATTATACAACTATATTTACATAATGTCTATATATAAGCAAACATTATTTTGAATCGTTTATAAAAAGGTGCGGTTTGAAATATCATAAGAAACTACCTGAAGGATATTATAAATCACATCATTCACTTGAAGAACATTATCTCATGGGGCCGGAATATAGCGCAAAGCGCAAAATAAGGGAAGCCGTTACGGCTTCCCTTACCTTATTAAAAATTTTATATCGCTTCTTTTTATCTTTTTCTGCTTTCGAAATCTTCAACAAACTGAACAATCAGGTTGGTAGTCCCTTCGACTCCCAGTACGCTGCTGTTAATACACAGATCATAGCTGTCTGCGCGGCCCCATTTCTTTGAAGAATAATAATTATAATAGCTCTGACGCTGTTTATCCTTTTTCGCCATCATATCCTTCGCTTTTGCTTCTGTTAAATTATATTTATTCATAATACGTTTTACCTTAGTCTCTTCATCACCGTAAATAAATAAGTGAACGCAGTTCTTGTAATCGCTGAGAGCATAATCTGCACAGCGGCCGACAATAATGCAGGGGCCTTCGTCGGCAATCTTTTTAATCGTATTGAATTGGGCGAGAAATACCTTATGACTGATTGGCATATCCACGAAAGAAGATGCATTGTAGCCAAACGAATATGTATCCATAACCAAATTATAAAGGAAGGAATTCGTCGGCCTTTCATCGTGTGTCTGGATCATTTCTTCACAAAAACCGCTTTCTT
>JAEWPN010000054.1 GCA_023399455.1 Bacillota bacterium | reverse complement strand
TCACACGGCAGTTTGTACTGGCGTCCGGGTTTGAAGGCGGCAGGTGAAGATTATAGTGGAGGGATGCGGAGTGAAGAAACAGCTTGTGAACGGGGAGGCGCCCTTTGACAGCGTATTGCCGGAATATGGAAAAAGGAAACTTTTAATGTATGCAGATTCTTTTCGGGATTTGGCGAATACATTTACCGATATGCAAAAAGAGGAAGAGGACGAGCAGGCACTGGTAGATGACAGGCAGGAGTTCTTGTGGAAAAGGAGGCTTGTGGAAAACCGCGATCTGATGGCGGATCATTTAAATGAAATGGCTCAGATTATGACGCAAGTGGCAGAAGAGGCTTACAAGCCGGTACATATAAGCGATCGTAAGATCAAGCAACTGGCTCATGCACTGAAAGAAGAAGATGTGCTGTTAAAGGATATTTGTATGCTGGAAAAGGAGGATGGGCGCAAGGAACTGAACATTGTCATGCGTGCCCTGAAAGGAACGGCTCCCGGCGTGGACGAGGTGGGAAACCTTCTGTCCGTACTGTTAAACTGTCGGCTTATGCCGGCAAAAAACTGTTCTATTTTCGTGGGAAAGGAATGGGACAGCTATCAATATATGGATGAACCGAAGTTCCATGTGCTTACCGGAGTGGCGAAGGCGGTAAAGGAGACGGAGAGCGTATCCGGAGATAATTACGCCTTTGTAGAGGAAAAGGAAGGAAGCCTGACCGCAATTCTGTCTGACGGAATGGGGTCCGGCGAAAAAGCATGCAAGGACAGCGAATTTGTAGTGGATTTGATTGAGAAATTTTTAGAGGCTGGATTTTGCAAGGAGACTGCTGTGCAGATGATCAACGGTTCCCTTATCGCGGTAGGCGAGGCACAGAATATGTCCACGCTGGATTTGTGTCAGATCGACTTATATACTGGCGTATGTGAATTCATCAAGATAGGCTCTGCACCTTCTTATATCAAAAGGGAACACTTGGTGGACCAAATATCGGCGAGAAATCTTCCGCTTGGAGTTTTCTATGAAATGGATATGGAGACGACGAGGCGCAGACTGGTGGACGGAGATTATATCATCATGCTCTCCGACGGCATAACGGATGCGCTCGCACAGGGAATCGGCGAAGATATCTTACCTGAGGTCATCGGAAAGGCCGCGTTAAAAAACCCGGGAGAAATGGCAAATTATATACTGAACTTTTGTCTGCATCAAAGCAAAGGAAGGATTCGGGACGATATGACAGTGATGGTAACGGGTATATGGGAGAATTGTTGATGGCTGGTTACTGTTCACACAGCAGCTTAACACTCGCTGTTAAGCTGCGTAAGAACGTGATTCGAGAGATGATTTCCGCTTCGCGAAGCGAATTTAAATGCGGAAATCATGAGTTACTGTGAACGGAGTGAACAGTAACAATGGCTGGGTGGGGTTATATAAGCATTGATTTTTTCCGTTAAATTGACTAATATAGATAATAAGACTAAAATGTGGAATTTGGTGTATAGAATATCCTAATTTATATCTGCGTAAAAGGAATCCAATGAACGAAAGAATTTTTTCGAAGGTAAAAGCATATATAGAAAAATATCGGATGATAGTGTCGGGTGATACCGTTGTTCTGGGGGTATCGGGCGGCGCTGATTCCGTATGCCTTTTGCTGATGCTTTGTGAATTGGCGAAGGAGATGCCCTTGAAGCTTATCGTCGTACATGTGAACCATGGCATACGCGAAGAGGGAAAAAGGGATGCAGCATATGTGGAAGAGTTGTGTAAAGAGCGGAACCTGCCGTTTTTTCTCATCGAAGAGGATGTGAAGGAGCTTGCGAAAGACGAAAAGCTTTCGGAGGAAGAAGCCGGACGCATGGTGCGTTATAGAGCCTTTGCACATATTCTGGAAGAAAATGTAAAAAACGAAACTATGAGCGGCAAAATTGCTGTTGCGCACAATGCGGGCGATAGAGTAGAAACGATGCTGTTTCACTTATTTCGCGGAACGGGCCTTTCAGGAGTAAGCGGAATAAAACCGGTGAGAGGAAATATCATTCGTCCTTTATTGTGTTTGGAGAGGGAAGAAATTGAGGAATACTTGAATGAAAATCAAGTTTCCTTTTGCATAGACCATACGAACTTGGAAGATACTTATACAAGAAACCGGATTCGCAATTATATTCTTCCTTTTGCGGAGAAGGAAATATGCAGCGGAGCGGCCGCGCACATGTGGGAAGCTGCCGATATGCTTCTGGAAACAGAAGAATATATTAAAAAGCAGGCTCTAGAGGTATACAACGAATGTCTGGCTAAGGAGGATGAATCTTGCAGGACGCAGCCTTTGAAAATCGTACTTCAGGCGGACAGGCTCGCCTCGAAGGAGCCTTTTATGCAAAAGCAGGTGCTGTTAAAAGCTCTGGAGGAGCTTACGGAAAGCAGAAAGGATATCACATCTGTCCATGTAGAAGAAATAAGAAAGCTGCTGGATAAACAGGGAAGCAAGCAGATATCTTTACCTTACGGGCTGACGGCGATGAAGGAATATGACCGTCTGATACTATTCGATGGAAACCTCCAAAGAAGTCTGTCTCAGGGGCAAAAGGAGATAGAAGCTGTGCCGGTTTCCATTCCCGGATGTATATTCGTTCCAGGACTTGGAATGGTAGAATTTTCCTTATTTTCCCATGAAAAAACTCAAATTATTCCCGAAAAATCATATACGAAATGGTTTGATTATGATAGAATAACTAGGTCTTTACTGTTTCGAA
>JAEWPN010000049.1 GCA_023399455.1 Bacillota bacterium | reverse complement strand
CCCCGCCTGATATAGAGGGCAGTCTGTTCATGGATGGTCTGAAGTCCCAGCTCTATCCATATGAATTTGCGGGGATAGGCGGCTTTCAGTCTGCCAAACAGCATAAGAACCTCCTTTGGAAGACAATCTGGGCGTGTGGCGATGGAGATTCCGGCAACTTTAGAATCGGCCAACGCCTGTCCGAAGATTTGTTCCAGCTGTGAGACGGGGGCATAGGTACCGGTATAGGACTGGAAATATGCGATATACGGTTCGTCCGTCTCTATGGAGGAAAAGGGAACGGCAAAGTCGCCGCTTCCCCCTTCGCTGCAAAAGATGCAGCCTCTGGCATCCAGTGTACCGTCTCTGTTAGGGCAGGTAAATCCTGCATCGATGGCGATTTTATTCAATTTATGGCCAAGAGTATTCTTAAAATAAGCGTCCAGAGAATAATAACGTTTGCCGTGCCATATTTCAGGAATGTCATTCTTAAGGAATACCGGCTCTTTTTTGTTATACATAGAATTACCCGTTCCGCGCTTCCCTGCCGTTCAGCGGACGATGTGAGATTTTACAGCGTTGGCAACGACCTCGGCTACTTTGGGATTGAAGGCCTCCGGCATGATGTTGCCTTCGCCAAGTTCGCTTTCCGGAACGAGACCGGCGATCGCATTTGCCGCCGCAAGCTTCATTTCTTCTGTAATCTGTGTGGCACGGCCTTCTAAGGCTCCCTTGAAGATGCCCGGAAAGGCCACCACGTTGTTCACCTGATTAGGAAAATCGCTGCGTCCCGTACCAACAACTCTTGCACCTGCTTCTTTTGCCAGATCGGGCATGATTTCCGGGACAGGATTTGCCATGGCGAAAAGAATGGAATCCTTGTTCATGGAGGAAACCATTTCTTTGGTCACTATTCCGGGAGCGGATACGCCTACAAAAATATCTGCGCCCTTCATGGCATCGGAGAGAGAGCCGGTTTCGTTATTGGGATTAGTTACTTCTGTCATTTTCTGCTGCATCCAGTTGAGGCCTTCCGTTCTGACAGAGATAATGCCCACCTTATCGCACATGATGACATTGGAAAATCCATAGGTAAGCAGCAGCTTCGTGATGGCTACGCCTGCACTGCCCGCACCGTTTACGACGACCTTGCAGTCCTCCTTCTTCTTTCCTGTTACCTTCAGAGCGTTGATGATGCCTGCAAGAACGACGATTGCCGTACCGTGCTGGTCGTCATGAAATACGGGGATGTCCAGTATTTCTTTTAAACGCTCTTCGATTTCAAAGCAGCGGGGAGCACTGATATCTTCCAGATTGATTCCGCCGAAGCCGGGAGCGAGATAAGTAACAGTTCTTATGATTTCTTCCGTATCCTGTGTGTCGAGACAAATGGGAACGGCATTCACACCGCCGAATTCTTTGAAAAGAACTGCCTTTCCTTCCATAACCGGCATGGCGGCATAGGGACCGATATTACCAAGGCCCAGCACAGCGCTTCCATCGGATACTACGGCAACCGTATTAGCTTTCATCGTATAAGTATAGGCGGCCTCTTTGTCCTGTGCGATTACCTTGCACGGTTCGGCAACCCCGGGAGTATAGGCGAGAGAAAGGTCCTCGCGGGATTTGACGGGAGACTTGGAAACCGTCTCTAGTTTTCCGTTCCATTGTTTATGAAGCTCTAATGCCTTTTCGTTCGTAGTCATGAATTATCCTCGCTTTGATATTAATGTAGTTTTTATTTGAGTTAAGACGCAGCACATACATACGCGCCACATACTGAAGTAATCATATAATATTTGCCGCGAGTCTGCAAGGCGGGGAAATGAAAAAAAGACTTTCTATTTTACAGAAGCTGTTGTATAATGTTAAAAATAGATGGCATTTGTAAGCAATTCGGTTAACATATCAGCTTTAATCCCCCAAGATAAAAGACAAACAAAAAGCATAAAAAGAATATGTAAAGAGAATAACCGGCTTTTTGCCGATAAATTGGCATATAATTGTAGTTTAAGGAACAATACGGAGGAGTATATGAGAGAGAAGTATGAATCGTTGGCATTGGCAGATCTGAAAGAAATTGCCAAAGCCAGGAAGATTAAGGGAGTTTCTGCGATGAAAAAAGCAGAAATAGTGGAAGCAATGCTTATGGAGGATGAAAAAGAAAAAAATGCGGCTGGGGTTTCGGCGGAAAAGTCCGTAACTGCGCCAAAAAGAGTCGTTATGAATAGGCAGCAAGAAAACAGGCAGACAGAAGGCAGACAAGCAGAAGAGCCTGAAAACAGGTCTGCGGAGAACAGGCAGGCGGCAGGTACAAGACCGGTGGAAAACAGGCTATCGCCTGATAATAGAATGTCTGAGAACAGAGCAGCAGACAGCAGACAGACAGGAGAGGCCAGGACGGCGGCCGACAATAGGCAGGGAGTAACCGGAAGAGGGGATGACGAGAAGTATCCCTCCGATTTGGACAGCGGTATCATTGCTCATGGAATTTTGGAAGTTATGCCGGATGGCTACGGATTTATTCGCTGTGAGAATTATCTGCCGGGGGAAAACGACGTTTATGTTGCTCCCAGCCAGATCAGACGCTTTAATTTAAAGACCGGAGATATTCTGGAGGGCAATACGAGAATCAAGACGCAGAGCGAGAAGTTCAGCGCATTATTATATGTAAAAAGTGTCAACGGATATTCTCCCGATGTGGCGGCGCGCAGATGTAACTTTGAAGATATGACGCCGATTTTTCCCGATGAGAGGATGCCTTTGGAGACGCAGGGGGCGTCTGTGGCAATGCGTATCATGGATTTGATGAGTCCGGTGGGTAAAGGGCAGAGAGGTATGATCGTATCCCCTCCGAAGGCGGGAAAGACGACCTTATTAAAAGAGGTTGCCAAATCTGTCAAAAGGAATTCTCCGGATGTGCATCTGATCATCCTTCTTATCGACGAACGTCCGGAAGAAGTGACAGATATAAAGGAAGCGATTGAAGGACCCAATGTAGAAGTTATCTATTCCACCTTCGACGAATTGCCGGATCACCATAAAAGAGTTTCGGAAATGGTAATCGAGCGCGCGAAGCGCCTGGTAGAGCATAAAAAGGACGTTATGATACTGCTCGACAGTATTACCCGTCTGACAAGAGCCTATAACCTCACCGTTCCGCCCAGCGGAAGAACGTTGTCCGGCGGTCTCGATCCGGCAGCCTTACATATGCCGAAGCGCTTTTTCGGTGCGGCGAGAAATATGAGGGGCGGCGGCAGTCTGACCATTCTTGCGACGGCCCTGGTGGAAACCGGAAGCAAAATGGATGATGTTGTATACGAGGAATTCAAAGGCACCGGCAATATGGAGATGGTGCTTGACCGCAAGCTGTCGGAGAGAAGAGTATTTCCGGCTATCGACATTCCGAAATCGGGAACCCGTAGAGAAGATTTGCTTTTGTCTTCGGAAGAACAGGAAGCAATCAACATTATGCGTAAGGCGCTTAACAGCCTGAAGCCCGAGGAAGCTGTAGATAAGATTTTGGATATGTTTGCGAAGACGAGAAATAATGCTGAGTTCGTTCAGATGGTAAAAAAAATAAAGTTTTTCTAATTAAATGAATGTTTTCAGGAAAAATACTTGCAACAGCAGATAAGCTGTGATACAATGATAAAGCTGTTTGGGTAAGGCCCCAGCAAACGCTGAAAAAGCGAGTGGATGAGAACGAAGCGACTTTATTATAGAGAGGTGAAAGAGATGAAAGAAGGAATACATCCTAATTACTATCAGGCGACTGTAACTTGCAACTGCGGAAATACGTTTGTAACCGGTTCAACGAAATCTGAGATTCACGTTGAAGTTTGCTCTAAATGTCATTCATTCTATACCGGCCAGCAGAAATCTGCAAGAGCTGATGGACGTATTGATAAGTTCAACAGAAAATACGGTGTTGAGAGTAAATAAGTTATCCGTAAATAGCTATGCACTGAAAAAGGTTGAGGTATCAATATCTCAACCTTATTTAAATACTTTAGTATGAAGCAATGTGAACAAAGTATTTTATTGTATGCGTGAGGTAAAACCATATGAAAAAAAGTAAATGTGCTCATTATTCCGGTGTCGGCGGGCAGGCGGTACTGGAAGGCGTTATGATGAAGAATAAAGAACAATATGCGGTCGCCGTACGCAAGCCGGACGGTGAGATCGATGTGGAAGTGGATGTTTATCAGGGAGTGCTTCACGGAAGCAAGTTAAAAGAGATTCCGTTTATCCGCGGTATTTTCAATTTTCTTGATTCCATGGTATTGGGAATGAAAACTCTGAATCATTCCGTAACATTTTATGAGGACGAGGGTGCCAAGGAAACGGCGACGGATAGAGTCTTCCATAAGATGTTCAAGGACAAAGCGGAAGGCATTATGCTGGGAATGGTTACGCTGTTATCTATCGTGCTTGCTGTGGCCATTTTTATGGTATTGCCCTATTATATTGCTTCCTTGTTTGAAGAATATATAAGAAACACATCTGTTATGGCAATTATCGAAGGCCTTGTGCGCATTCTTATATTTGTAGGATATATCGTGGCGATTACCATGATGAAGGATATCAAGAGGCTGTACCAATATCATGGTGCAGAGCACAAATGTATAAACTGCATCGAAAAAGGGCGTCCGCTGACGGTCCATAACGCAATGCGAAGTTCCAGACTTCACAAAAGATGCGGTACCAGCTTTATGTTCTTCGTTATTTTCGTGAGCATTATCGTATTCTTTTTTATCAGGGCGGAAAGCCCCTTGCTGCGTGTTGCGCTCCGTATTTTACTGATTCCTGTTATTGCAGGTATTTCCTATGAGCTTATCCGTCTTGCGGGAAGAAGCGATAACATCCTGGTGAAGATACTTTCTGCACCGGGCATGTGGCTGCAGCGCCTTACCACAAAAGAACCGGACGAATCCATGATAGAGGTTGCTATTGCGTCGGTGGAAGCAATTTTCGACTGGAAGGCGTATTTAAAGGATACCTTTGGATATGAAGTGGATGATTCGTGGCTGGATGACGGTCAGGAAAAAGACGACGATTCTGAAAGTCCCGATGTGAACGGTCAGGAAGCATATTGATGAGCATGCGCTTTATAGATAAGAGATAAGGTGGATTGTAAAGCGATGAAATATAAAGAATTATATGATTTCGGAGCCTTGGCACTTATGGAAGCGGGAATTGCCGAGGCTTCTTTGGATGCCAGGCTTTTGCTTGAATTTGTCTGCCATACGAATAG
>JAEWPN010000077.1 GCA_023399455.1 Bacillota bacterium | reverse complement strand
CTTGAATTTCAGGCATTTCCGCGCGGCAGGGAGGACACCAGGTCGCCCAGAAGTTAAGAAAGACCGTTTTGCCCTTGTAATCTGAGAGGGTGTGTACATTGCCATACTGATCCGTGAGTGTAAAATCAGGAGCAGGAAACGTATCCGTTTCCTTTTCCGCAGCAGTTTCATCGGTGTCGTCTTTATCTACGTCATCGGCATCGTTTGTGACGGCAGTGTCATTGCCTTCTCCGTCGTTCTCCGAATTGCTGCCTATGCTTGCGGCATCGCTGTCTTCGCCGCTCCCGTCGTTTTGGTCGGAAGCGTTTATGCTGCTTTCTGTGGAGGTACCGGTAATGCCGGATAAATAGCTGCTGAAGTTATTCATCCAGCCGGTAAACATCATGACACCGATAAGGATCATGAGAATACCGCCGATTTTCGTCGTATACTTCACCACTTGCTTATGTTTCTTGAAGAGATCCAATAAAGAGCCGGTGAAAATACCTACACCCATAAACGGCAGGACAAATCCCAGCGTATACACTCCGATTAAGAGAAATCCCGTGGCTGTGGATGCCGACGATGCAGCCATGATCAGCACGCTGGCGAGAGCGGGGCCTACGCAAGGCGTCCATGCGAAGCTGAAGGTAAAGCCCATAAGGAGGGCGGTCAAAGGATTCATGGCCAGGCTGTCCGGTTGAAAATGAAAGCGCCGTTCTTTTCCCATCAGAGGATTGCCGAAAAAGCCGAGCTGGGAAAGTCCGAAGAGGACGACGATAATGCCGCCGATTCGGGTAAACCATGTCTGGTAATTGTGAAAAAAACGTCCGATAGTAGTGAACCCCAACCCTAACAGGAAGAAGGAAAAGCTGATTCCTATTACGAAGAATAGGGTATTGAGCATTACTTTACTCTGTTTATAACGGATATTGCCGTCTTCATCCGTTGTCTTAGCACCGCCGGACAAATAGCCGATATAAAGCGGTATGAGCGGCAGAACACAAGGAGAGAAGAAGCTGATTAATCCCTGGATAAATACAGTAGCTGCGGGGATGCTTGTTTCAATTGATAAATTCATGTATTACCTCCGTTTGCTGTAATAGTGTTACTGTTCACTCCGTTCTCAGTAACGTAATAGTTACACTGCAGTTTCTTTTTATTGTTTCGGAGCACAAGGCTTATCTATAGAAAGTGCACCGAAGATTTCGTCGTCTATATTGTTTATTGTTATGCCTTTTAAGCGCTCCTTGCAGAGAGCATCCAAATCCTCATAGATGTTATCCAGCACTTGTCCCATGCCGGAAGCAATCAGGCAATCCATATCGACATTTCCGCTTTTCCACGGAGAGGAGATAAATTTGAAGTCCAGAGCTTCACTGATTTGATAAAGAGAGATATTCTCCGGCTTTGCCTCCAGATGATAGCCGCCGTCCAGCCCTTCCTTTGTGGAAACGAGTCCGGCGTTCTTAAGTTTTACCATAATTTTGCGTATTCTTGCCGGATTGGTGCACACATTCCTGGCAAGCTCTGTACTGGACAGGGTACAGGCCTTTCGGTTCAGAAAGACGAGCGCATGTACTGCTATACCGAATTCACTGTTCATGACTTGGCCTCCTTACTATAATATGATGTCGGGGTCCCAAAGTCATGTTTTTTCATGCAAACATGAAACACATGACCTTTTGACCCTGGTCTCATAATATATACTGTAATTATAATTGTTTCAGTTTATAAGTCAAGTGATTTTTTAGTTACTGTTCACTTCGTTTCCAGTAACATTTTTTATTTATCTTGGAAGCGATTGGCGTTATTATCATTGCAAAATGAAAAACCCTATGATATAATAATGACGCTGGTAATGATAAAAAATTAACAATCATTGCAATCAACACTCATTCTGCTTTGGCAGACACAATATTGTATGGAGGAAGAAACAATGGGAAAAAAGGTAGTTTTAGCAGGTGCTTGCCGTACGGCTATAGGAACTCTGGGCGGAAGTCTCAGCACGACACCGGCAGCAGAGCTTGGTGCAATTGTAATTAAAGAAGCTTTAAACAGAGCAGGAGTTGCTCCGGAAGCAGTTGATCAGGTATATATGGGATGCGTTATTCAGGCAGGTCTTGGACAGAATGTGGCTCGTCAGGCAACTATTAAAGCAGGATTGCCGGTAGAGGTTCCCGCGGTAACCATTAACGTAGTATGCGGTTCGGGACTTAACTGCGTCAATATGGCGGCACAGATGATTATGGCAGGAGATGCGGATATCGTTGTTGCAGGCGGTATGGAAAATATGTCTTTGGCTCCCTACGCACTTCCTCAGGCACGTTTCGGATATAGAATGAACAATGGAACCTTAGTGGATACTATGGTAAATGACGCTCTTTGGGATGCGTTCAACAGCTACCATATGATTCAGACTGCAGACAATATCTGCGCAGAATGGGGACTCACGAGAGAAGAATTGGATGATTTTGCGCTAAAGAGCCAGCAGAAGGCGGAAGCGGCTCAGAAGGCAGGCGCATTTGACAAAGAAATCGTACCTGTTATGGTAAAGAAGAAAAAAGAGCTGGTTGAATTCAAAGTGGATGAAGGCCCTCGTGCAGGTTCTACGATAGATGCTCTCGCAAAGCTTCGTACTATCAATAAGGATGGATATGTAACGGCAGGAAACGCTTCCGGAATCAATGACGGTGCAGCAGCAGTTGTCGTTATGAGCGAAGAAAAAGCGAAAGAATTAGGCGTTAAGCCTATGGCAACCTTCGTGGCAGGAGCTCTTGCGGGCGTAAGGCCTGAGGTTATGGGAATCGGCCCCGTTGCCGCAACTCAGAAAATCATGGCAAAAACCGGCCTGAAGATAGAAGATTTCGATATTATCGAAGCAAACGAGGCTTTTGCCGCACAGTCCGTAGCGGTAGGAAGAGACTTAGGAATAGATGTGGATAAGCAGCTCAATCCTAACGGAGGAGCTATTGCATTAGGACACCCGGTAGGAGCTTCCGGCTGCCGTATCCTGGTTACTCTGCTTCATGAAATGGAAGCGAAGAATGCCAAAACCGGTCTTGCTACACTTTGCATCGGCGGTGGAATGGGTTGTGCTACTGTTGTAACAAGAGAGTAAGATTAATAGTTAAAAATAAGATAAGCAGACTAATCGAGATGTTAAAGGCGCTCTCAGGTCTGCTTATCGGACTGTATTCGGATGAAAAATTAGGTGATTTGCGGATCAGGCAGGCGGGAAAGCCAAATGTCCGGCAGCAGATGACCTACTTAATAAAAAACTTAATAATTAAGAAGAAAAGGAGTAATGAAGATGGAATTTATCGTATATGAACAGAAAGATGCGGTTGGTATTATCACCATCAGCCGTGAAAAGGCTTTGAATGCATTGAACAGCACCGTTCTTGACGAACTGGACAAAACCCTCGATGCTGTTAACCTGGATGTAGTCAGATGTCTTATTTTAACAGGTGCAGGGCAGAAGTCCTTCGTAGCCGGCGCGGACATCGGTGAGATGAGCTCTCTTACAAAGGCAGAAGGCGAAACATTCGGCAAAAAAGGAAACGACGTATTCCGCAAGCTGGAGACCTTCCCTATTCCTGTAATTGCAGCGATTAACGGATTCGCATTGGGCGGAGGCTGTGAGATTTCCATGAGCTGTGATATTAGGATCTGTTCCGACAACGCAGTATTCGGACAGCCGGAAGTAGGACTGGGAATCACACCGGGCTTCGGCGGAACACAGCGGCTCGCTCGTTTGGTTGGTGCAGGCATGGCGAAGCAGATGATTTATACGGCAAGAAATATCAAAGCGGATGAAGCGCTTCGAATCGGTCTTGTAAATGCTGTTTACACGCAGGAGGAGTTGATGCCGGCGGCGGAAAAAATGGCGGCAGGTATTGCGAAGAATGCTCCGATAGCTGTTCGTAACTGCAAAAAAGCAATTAACGACGGCTTGGATGTGGATATGGATAAAGCAATCGTAATCGAGGAGAAGTTATTCGGCGACTGCTTCGAATCCTTCGACCAGAAGGAAGGAATGACAGCTTTCCTGGAAAAGAGAAAGGTAGAGCAGTTCCTTAACAAGTAAAATATCTCGCAGCAACTTAATTAGGTATTGATGGACTTCCGCACAGAGTAAGGCGGCAGATCACATAAATTATATAAATACAAATCAGGAGGAACTAAGATGAAAGTAGGTATTATTGGTGCTGGAACAATGGGCGCAGGTATTGCACAGGCTTTTGCCCAGACAGAAGGATATGAAGTATTTCTTTGTGACATCAACGAAGAATTCGCTGCAAACGGCAAGAACAGAATCGCAAAAGGTTTTGCGAAACGCGTTGAAAAAGGTAAAATGGAGCAGGCTGCCGCAGATTCTATTCTCGCTAAGATCACAACGGGCGTTAAAACGATTTGTACAGATTGTGACTTGGTAGTGGAAGCAGCATTAGAGGTTATGGATATTAAGAAACAGACCTTCAAGGAGCTTCAGGATATTTGCAAAAAGGATTGTATTTTTGCTACCAATACATCTTCTCTTTCTATCACGGAGATCGGCGCAGGACTGGACAGACCGGTTATCGGAATGCACTTCTTCAATCCGGCTCCTGTTATGAAGCTCGTAGAGGTAATCGCAGGCCTTAATACGTCTGACGAAGTAGTTGATAAAATCAAAGCAATTTCCGAAGAAATCGGAAAGACTCCGGTACAGGTAAACGAGGCAGCCGGATTTGTTGTAAACAGAATTCTCATTCCGATGATTAATGAAGCAATCGGTATCTATGCGGAAGGTGTTGCCAGCGTAGAAGGTATTGACAATGCAATGAAGTTAGGAGCAAACCACCCCATGGGACCTTTGGCTCTCGGAGATTTGGTTGGTCTTGACATCGTACTCGCCATCATGGAAGTTCTTCAGAGCGAGACCGGCGATTCCAAATACCGTCCTCACCCGCTTCTCAAGAAGATGGTTCGCGGCGGACAGCTCGGTATGAAGACCGGAAAAGGCTTCTACGATTATTCCAAATAAATAGCAAGTGTTATGAAATCGCATTGTGAAGTCGCATTGTGATCGATCATATCATAATAAAAATTTCTATGATTAAAACTTTATGGAGGAAATAAAAACATGGATTTTATGTTAAGTAAACAACATGAAATGGCAAGAGCTCTTTTCAAAGAATTCGCTGAAACAGAAGTTAAGCCATTAGCACAAGAAGTAGATGAGACAGAAACGTTTCCCAGAGAAACTGTTGCAAAAATGGCAAAGGCAGGCTTTCTCGGTATTCCGATACCGAAGGAGTACGGCGGTCAGGGCTGCGATATTTTGACATATGCTATGTGTGTAGAAGAACTTTCCAAGGTTTGCGGAACTACAGGCGTTATTGTTTCCGCACACACCTCTCTTTGCTGCGACCCTATCCTGGCATACGGTACGGAAGAGCAGAAGAAGAAATATCTTCCGGCTCTTGCAAAAGGCGAGAAATTAGGCGCTTTCGGTCTGACCGAGCCCGGCGCTGGTACCGATGCGCAGGGACAGCAGACAAAAGCTGTTCTCGACGGCGACGAGTGGGTACTTAACGGCTCCAAGATCTTCATTACCAACGGTAAAGAGGCCGATGTTTATATTATCATTGCAGTAACGGGCGTTTCCACCGATGCAAAGGGCAGAAGCAAGAAAATTATTTCTGCTTTCATCGTGGAGAAAGGAACTCCCGGCTTCTCCTTCGGTACGAAGGAAAAGAAAATGGGTATCCGTGGTTCATCTACTTATGAATTGATTTTCACGGATTGCAGAATCCCTAAAGAAAACCTGTTAGGCGCAGAAGGAAAGGGCTTCGGTATCGCGATGCATACGCTTGACGGCGGACGTATCGGTATTGCTGCTCAGGCACTTGGTCTCGCAGAAGGTGCTTTGGAAAGAACGATCGACTATGTAAAGGAAAGAAAGCAGTTCGGCAGAGCGATTGCCGCTTTCCAGAATACACAATTCCAGCTTGCCGACATGGCTACGAAGACGGAAGCTGCTCAGCTGCTCGTTTATAAGGCTGCCAAAGCAAAAGAAACTCAGAAAAATTATTCCGTAGAAGCTGCAAAAGCGAAATTGTACGCAGCGGAAGTTGCTATGGAAGTTACGACCAAGGCCGTACAGCTTCACGGCGGTTATGGTTACACGAGAGAATATGACGTAGAGCGCATGATGCGCGATGCTAAGATTACCGAGATCTACGAAGGAACTTCTGAGGTTCAGAGAATGGTAATTTCCGGCGCAATACTGAAATAGTGAATTAAGCAAATGAAAATGAATGAAAACATAAGGAGTGGAAATACAATGAAAATTGTTGTTTGTATTAAACAGGTACCCGATACAAAGGGCGGCGTTAAATTCAATCCCGATGGAACGCTGGACAGAGGTGCTATGCTTACCATCATGAATCCCGATGATAAGGCAGGACTTGAAGCAGCTCTTAGAATAAAAGATCAGTACGGCGCGGAAGTGACCGCAATTACCATGGGTCTTCCTAAGGCGGAAGAAGTGCTTCGCGAAGCGATCGCTATGGGCGCGGATAAAGGAGTTCTCGTAACGGACAGAGTTCTCGGCGGTGCGGACACATGGGCGACTTCCCAGACACTTGCCGGAGCGATTCGCAATTTGGAATATGATTTGATTATCACCGGCCGTCAGGCTATCGACGGCGATACCGCACAAGTAGGACCGCAGATTTCCGAGCACCTGGGAATTCCGGTAATCTCTTATGCGCAGGATATTAAGATAGAGGGCGACAGCGTAGTGGTAGAGCGCCAATATGATGACAGATATCACGTATTAAAGGCTAAAATGCCTTGCCTGATTACAGCGCTCGCGGAGCTGAACGAGCCTCGTTACATGACTCCGGGCGGAATCTTTGATGCTTATGATGCAGAGATTACCGTATGGGGAAGAAGTAACTTGGTGGATGTAGAGGATTCCAACCTTGGACTCAAGGGTTCACCTACACAGATCGCCAGAGCATCTGACAGAGTGAGAAAGGGTGTGGGAGCAAAGGTTGCTCTTGATCCTACGGAATCTGTAGACTACATCATGGAAAGATTAAAAGAGAAACACATCATTTAATAAATCAAAGGAAAAGCGTGGTGAATAAGAATGAATATAGCAGAATATAAAGGAGTATTTGTCTTTGCACAGCAGGTAGATAACGAGCTTAGCGGTATCGCTTTGGAATTGGTGGGTAAGGGCAAAGAGCTTGCAAAAGATTTAGGAACTGAAGTTACGGCTGTTTTGGTAGGAAGCGGTGTGAAAGCGCTTGCGGACGAGCTCGCGGCTTACGGCGCGGATAAGGTTATTCTTGTGGATGATCCCGAACTGAAGGAATACAGAACAGAGCCTTACACACATGCGCTGGCTTCTGTTATCGAGAAATATAAACCGGAAATTTTCTTAGTTGGTGCTACCGCAATCGGACGCGATCTCGGTCCCCGTGTATCCGCAAGAGTGCATACCGGACTTACGGCAGACTGTACGAGACTTGAAGTCGGCGATTTCCCGATCAACCCTATCCCGGGAAGAGAGCAGCTTCACAACCAGCTTCTCATGACACGTCCTGCATTCGGCGGCAATACTATCGCTACGATCGCATGTCCGCAGTTCCGTCCCCAGATGGCGACGGTTCGCCCCGGTGTTATGCAGAAGGCTCGTAAGGATGAAAACGCGAAAGCTGTTGTTGAAGAGTTCAATCCCGGATTTACACCTAACGATAAATATGTTGAAATCCTCGATATAGTAAAATCTGTTGCTGAGACGGAAGATATCATGGATGCGAAAATCCTTGTTTCCGGCGGCCGTGGCGTTTGCAGCGGTGAGAACTTCAAGATATTGGAAGATCTCGCAGATGTACTGGGCGCTACAGTAAGCTGTTCCCGTGCCGCTGTTGATTCCGGATGGAAGCCGAAGGATCTTCAGGTAGGTCAGACCGGTAAGACCGTTCGCCCTAATCTGTACTTCGCAATCGGTATTTCCGGAGCGATCCAGCATTTAGCAGGTATGGAAGAATCCGATGTTATCATCGCTATTAACAAGGATGAGACAGCTCCTATCTTCGACGTGGCTGATTACGGTATTGTGGGAGACTTGAACAAAATTGTTCCTGCACTTACGGAGAGATTGAGAGCAGATCTTGCAGCTAATAAATAAATGCGGTAAAAGATTATAAAATAGTAATTAACAGTGATGAAATAATAATGAGAACCGATGCGGTGTCATATGATGTATGCCGCATCGGTTTTTTGCGGTACCATCGATTGATGACATAATCCTTTTATTTTTTTATTATATTAATAGTGGGTTAGGACCTTACGATGTGGAATAGACAACAATGAATCTGTTGTGAAGAAACATTAGAGAAGGAGGCATTATGAAGGATTTAATGCAAAATTATCTTTGAGAAAGTATAAAAGGTAGGGAAATGACCATATTATTTCACGATTTTTTGGAACAATTCTTGCAAAATCCAATATTACGAATAACAACGCTATTAATAACAGGTGTTATATTAGTAAATGGATGGACAGACGCCCCCAATGCTATCGTTACTTGCGTTTCAACAAAGTCGATGGACTTGAAAAGTGCCATACGAATGGCAGCAGTATTTAACTTTGCGGGAATGCTTTTTATGACTATGTTCAATTCCAAAGTGGCCTTTACTATTTATCATATTGCGGACTTTGGGGCAGATACGAAGCTGGCGTTAGCAGCTCTTTGTGCGGCTATGACTGCTATTGTGCTATGGGCGTCGGCGGCGTGGTGCTTCGGCATACCTACCAGCGAAAGCCATGCGCTGATTGCAGGGATATCGGGGGCGGCCATCGCTTTACATAACGGTGTAACGGGTATCAGCGGAGCGGAATGGGTGAAGGTGCTGTATGGCTTGCTGCTATCTGTAATATGCGGTTTAGGCATGGGATATGTTTGCGGTAAAGCGGTAAGTCTGTGGGCGGCTGGACGGTGGAAAGAGAAAACCTTCGTTAAGGCCCAGACGGCCGGTGCGGCGGCGATGGCATTTATGCACGGTGCGCAGGATGGGCAGAAGTTCATGGCAGTTTTCATGCTGGGAATTTGTCTTGCAGGCAAAAACGCAGGAGGCACAGACTTTGAGATACCTTTTTGGATGATGATCCTATGCAGCGGGATAATGGCAGCAGGAACTGCAATAGGCGGGAAGCGGATTATAAGAACGGTAGGAAACGATTTGGTGAAATTAGAAAAGCCGCAGGGCTTCGCGTCAGATACCGCGGGAGCGATATGCTTATTTTTTGCAAGTTTATCCGGCATACCCGTTTCTACCACTCACATAAAAACCACATCGATGATGGGAGTGGGTGCGGCGCAGGATATATCCAGCGTGAACAAAGAAGTCGTGGAACGGATGATCGTTACGTGGATTCTCACATTTCCCGGATGTGGGGCAATCGGATATCTGACGGCAAAGCTGTTCATAGCGGTAGTATGAATCAATTAAGAAAAGATTTTTACATTCTTTTTCATTAAATCATCAACGGTCTTGTCGATGGTATCGAGCAAAGCGACAACCTTCTTCGAGTCATTCTCCGCATGCGAAAGAAGCTGTTTCGCTTCTTGTTCTTCGCCGTTTCGGATGAGCCTTATAATCTTTTCGCCCGCATCGTGTAAGTCTTTGTGGATAGGAGCGATTTTCCCCCAATCTTCCAAAATGGCAGGATGATCCACCTTTATTGTATGATAAAAATGTCCGAATTCACATTTCCTGGAATTGGTCTGTAATGGAACTGCTTTCATGTTTTCCGTCATGTCCGCAAGCTTTGCCATCCAATTCTCATGAGCCTTCTTCGCTTTAGTAATGGCACTGTGGAAATCTTCGTTGGTGATCGCGTGTCTTCCGCTGCGCAGACCTTCATATAATCTGGCGGAGACAAGCGAGAGCTTGTCGTCGATTGCGGAAATGTTTTTCGAGAAGGAAACGCTTTCATCCGCATCGTTATGAATACTCTGTGTCATCATTGCGAGCATCTCTGCATTTTTGCTGGAGGTCTCCATGGCTTTGTTGATATTTGCAGCAGAGTATTTTATGCCCTGCATGGACTTATTGATATCCGATACGCTTAGAACAACACCGTTCAGCATATCGATATTGTTGCTGACCGTCTGGGAGACCAAATCAATTTTATCATCCATCTCAGTTGTGGAGAAGAGGGTGCGCTCGATGCTTAGCTTTCCGTCCTTGGCAGCACTGTGAATTTCGGCTACAAATTTCTGCATGCCGCTTAAATTCTGCTTGGTATCGTCTGCCAGCGTGCGCACTTCGTCCGCAACGACAGCGAAGCCTTTACCATGTTCCCCCGCTCTGGCGGCTTCAATGGCGGCATTTAATGCGAGCAGGTTGGTCTGATTGGCAATACTCTGGACACTCACTACGATTTTTTCCACTTCGTCTGCAAGAGTTACCAGCTGAGTAATCTTTTCGTTCATGTCATTGGTATCTTGAATTACATTTTCCTTTAACGTGCTTACTTCGTGGAGTATCTGAGTGCTTTCGTTATTTTTAGCGGCCAGGGAAGAGGATTCTTCCGAAAGGCGTTCTAATGTATGGGCAGTATCGTCGATGGTATTGTTTACTTCGTTCATCGCAGAAGTAGTTTCCTCCACAATGGCAAGATTGGATTCGCTTAAATCAGCCAGTTCTTTGGCAAAGTGGAGAAGTTCATCTGACATAAATGTCATTTCTACATCGAAGGAACTGATGGAGGTAGCAATTTCCAATACCTGCTTAGCAGCATCGGACATGCGGCGCTCATTTTGCAGCAGCTTGTCAAAATGGTTTATAATAGTGCTGTGCAGCGGATAGGTACTTTGCGGGCAAGGCGCCGTATCTATGCCATTCATGGTATTTTCTACATATTCAGAAACACGAAGCATTTCTGAGCAAGACCCTTTTCTTTTGAACATAATGATGTGATACCTCCGATTTTATTCTTTAGAATATTTGTCATAAGTATATCAATTCACCAAGATATGGTCAATAATTTGTTGAGGGTTTACAAATTAGAGAAAGAATGTTACTGTTCATACAGCAGCTTAACACTTGCTGTTAAGCTGTGCAAGAACGTGATATAAGAGATGGTTTCTGCTTCGCGAAGAGAATTTAAATGCAGAAAGCATGAGTTGCTGTGAACGGAGTGAACAGTAACAAAGGTAGCAGACTTTAAGAAGAGGGTGAAATTGTGGCAAAAAATAAAGATATTAAGACGAATGCGATGCGCATTCTGGAGAAAAATAAGATAGAATACACACATTATACGTATGAATGCGAGGAATTCATCGATGGACTGCAAATAGCAGATATGCTGGGACTTTCTTATGAGAAGGTTTATAAAACGTTAGTGACGTTGGGCTCCGGTAAGAACTATTTTATATTTGTCATCCCTATTGCAAAGGAGCTGGATCTGAAAAAGGCAGCTAAAGCGGTAGGTGAAAAGTCGGTGCAGATGATTCATGTAAAGGATATAGTCGATGTGACCGGTTATATCAGAGGAGGCTGCACGGCAATCGGAATGAAGAAGCAATATGTAACGAAGGTAGATATATCTGCGGAGAGATTAGAGAAGGTGATTGTCAGCGGCGGAAGGTTGGGTTCCCAAATGGAGCTCGCGCCGGCGGATCTGTTAAAGGCGGCTCATGCGCAGTATGCAGATATTACCATCGATTGACAAGGTCTTACACGCCCGTGTGTAACCTTGTCAATCGATGGTACAGTATGAGCATATAACAGAGAAAAAAAGAGAGAGACTAGACGGATGACTGATAAGAAGAATATTATGGAATATGAAACAGTTGCTTTGGAAGACAACGAGGCTTCCGTGGTAATTATCGATCAGACACTGCTTCCCGGACGGACGCAGCTGATCCATTTAAAGACGGCAGAGGAAATATGGGATGCGATTTATTTATTGAAGGTTCGCGGAGCACCTGCAATTGGTGTGGCAGCCGCTTTCGGTATTTACATACTGGCCAAAGGAATTGATACGGAGGACTACGACGTTTTTTATAAGGATTTTATGAAACAGAAGGAATATCTGAATTCTTCCAGACCTACTGCTGTTAATTTGTCCTGGGCACTTAACCGCATGGAGCAGGTTTGCAGGGCGAATGAGAAATTGCCGGTAGCGCAGATAAAGGTTAAGCTGCGGGACGAAGCGATAGCCATTAAGGAAGAAGATATACGGGTATGTAAGAAATTAGGAGAATACGGACTTAGCCTTGTAAAGCCGGGAGACGGCATACTGACTCACTGCAACGCCGGACAATTGGCGACGAGCAAATACGGTACCGCAACCGCGCCCATTTATCTCGGGCAGGAAAGGGGCTATGATTTTCATGTATTTGCTGACGAAACCAGACCACTTCTGCAGGGGGCGAGACTGACCGCTTATGAGCTTCAAGCCTCGGGTGTTGATGTGACTCTTATCTGCGACAACATGTCGGCAGCCGTTATGCGAAACGGATGGATAGACGCCGTTTTTGTAGGTTGTGACAGGGTGGCCGCGAATGGGGATGTTGCAAATAAAATAGGAACCTCCGTTGTGGCGGCTGTTGCGAAGCGCTACAATGTTCCTTTTTATGTCTGTGCACCGACCTCGACTATCGACAGAAATACGAAGACGGGAGATGACATTCGTATCGAACAGCGCCCGGCGGAGGAAGTAACAGAAATGTGGTATAAGGAGAGGCTGGCCCCGGAAGGGGTAAAAGTATTCAATCCCGCCTTCGATGTGACCGACCATGAGCTGATTACCGCCATCGTTACCGAATACGGCATTGCAAGAGCTCCCTTTACACAATCTTTGCAGGAGATTTTTGAAAAAAAGATAACAGAAGGACAAGAGATATGATATATATGACGGAAAAGCAGGCTAAAAAGGCGATTATTGAAATCGGACAGCGGATGTATGTACGTGATTTCGTGGCGGCTAACGACGGTAACATCTCCATAAAAACGGGAGACAACGAAGTATGGGCGACGCCTACGGGAGTTTCCAAGGGATTCATGAAGAAAAAGATGCTTGTGAAGGTAGATCTTGACGGAAATGTTCTTGAGGGAACGAACAAGCCCTCTTCCGAATTGAAAATGCACCTTCGCGCTTATAAGGAGAACCCTGATATTCTTTCAGTCTGCCATGCGCATCCTCCTATTTGTACATGCTTTGCCATCGCGGGAATTCCGCTGGATGCACCGGTATTGGCAGAGGCGATAATTACATTGGGAGACGTGCCGATAGCACCTTATGCCGAACTGGGCACCAACGAGGTGCCGGAGGCGATAGCCCCTTACTGCAATACACACAACGGAGTACTTCTGGCGAACCATGGAGCCGTAACGTGGGCGGAAGACGCGTTTTCCGCATACTATCGTTTGGAGTCCATGGAATACTATGCGAAAATTCTTTTGATTACCGACAAGATTCTGGGAAAACAAAATAAACTGGATGAACAACAAGTCGACAGACTTCTTTTCATGCGGGAAAAATTCGGAATAAAACGGGGCGGCAGACCTGTTACATAAAAATAACAGCAGTTCGGGTAAGGACACTGCTGTTATCAATCACATAATTAATATTCCATCACCTTTTCTTCTCCGTTCATTACGCGCAGAGCGCCTTGAGCGAGAGCCAGAAGCTCGTCTTCTCCGGGATAGATAGTAACGGGAGCGATGAAGCCTGCCCTTTCGGGCAGATCATCGGTTACTCCTTTGTTATATGCGATGCCGCCGGTCATAATGATCTGGTCCACTTTACCTTTCAGGACACAGGCCATAGAGCCGATGTCCTTGGCAACCTGGAGGATGAACGCATCGCGGATCAAAGCCGCTTCTTTATCACCTTTCTGTACGATGGCCTCTACATTCCGCATATCGTTAGTGCCAAGATAGGCGTTGAAGCCGCCGCCGCCGACCAGTTTCTTATATACTTCCTTTTCCGTATATTTCCCTGAGAAACACATTTTAATGAGAGCACCGGGAGGGACCGCACCAGCTCTTTCCGGTGAAAAAGCGCCGTCTCCGTCGAGGGCATTGAAAATGTCTATTACCTTTCCTTTTTCATGTGCACCTACGGAAACTCCCCCGCCCATATGTACCACGATAAGGTTCAAGGAATCGTAGGACGTTCCTGTTTCTTTAGCATAACGCTTTGCTACCGCTTTCTGGTTCAGCGCATGGAATACGCTGGTGCGAGGAAGCTCAGGAACACCGGAATATCTTGCGATAGGCATGAGTTCGTCTACCACTACGGGGTCTACGATATATGAGGGAAGGCCCAGAGAATCGCCGATTTCCTTTGCGAGGATACCGCCCAGATTGGAAGCGTGCTCACCTTGTTTGCCGATCATAAGATCGTGTAACAGCTCTTCAGTTACCGCATACGTACCGCTGGGAATCGGCTTTAACATACCGCCCCGCCCTACGATGACTTTTAATGACTTCATATCGAAGTTTTTCTTTTCCATTAAGTCGAGAATTATTTTTTTTCTAAAGTCTTTCTGGTCTACGATAGATGAATACTGCGCGATTTCTTCCGTAGTGTGTCTTAACGTTTCCTCGAAAAGCAGCGTTTCGTCTTCAAACACGCCGATTTTCGTGGAGGTAGAGCCGGGATTGATAATTAAACTCTTTATTGACATAACCAAGTCTCCTTATTTTATAATCGATCAATTTAAGTATTATTTTAAGAATTCCGCAACAACGGCGCCGAGAGCCAGAGAGTTGACCTTTACCTCCATGGAATCGGAACGTGAGGTTAGGATGACCGGCGCTTTCGTACCTGTTAATATATTGCCGTTCTTAAGGTTTGCAGTATGAACCATCGCCTTATATACGAGATTGCCTGCATGGATGTCGGGGAAAAGAAGAATATCGGCATCGCCTTGAATCTGCCTGTCAGTGGCGCCCTTATGCTTTGCAGCCTCCGCATCGATAGCCAGGTCCAGAGAAAGAGGGCCATCAACGATACAGCCGGTAATTTTTCCATCCTTGTTCATCTGAGTCAGTTCCGCGGCCTCCACAGTAACCGGCATTTTGGGATTTACCACTTCAACTGCAGCCAGGGGAGCCACTTTAGGGCACTCTATGCCACACGCCTTGGTAATTTCCAACGTGTTGTTGATGATACTTACCTTGTCCTCCAGGGTAGGATAAGGAATGAAAGCCACGTCCGTCAAAAACAGCAGGTGATCGATGCCTTCCACGTCGAATACACATACATGCGATAAGGCTTTGCCGGTACGAAGGCCGACCTCTTTATCCAGCACGCTTTTTAAGAAATTCTTCGTGTCGATCAAACCCTTCATATACATGTCGGCCTTGCCGTCATGGACCAGCTTTACCGCGGTCAGGGAAGCTTCGATATCATCTTCCACATGCACCAGCTCGAAATCATCGATATTAATTCCCGACGCTTTCGCAACATCCTTAATTTTAGCTTCATTGCCTACTAAGATAGCGTCTGCGATTTTTCTGTCTTTCGCAGCTCTTACCGCCTCTAATACAGCGGAGTCCTGCGCAACTGCCACAGAAACCTTCTTCATAGGAATTTCAGTTACTCTGGAGATTAACTCATCAAAAGTTTTGCTCATTTGTTCACACCTCATATTTTAATTTATCTAAGACATATCTAATCGTTAAAATAATAACACTTCTTATGTTTAAGGTCAAGGCACGTAAAC
>JAEWPN010000062.1 GCA_023399455.1 Bacillota bacterium | reverse complement strand
TGGTCTCCGGCAGGACGATCGTCTTTCTGTCGCTTCTCGCTTTTTCCTTAATAATGTCAATATAGGCCATAATCCTATTTCTCCTTTCGAGTAACCTGATAAAACAAATTCCCCCATTATCACTAAATCTTGTATACAAAAAAATTATACAAGATTTATATAATCCATACAAGCGAAAAATTGTATGAAATCTTGCAAATATTGTGCTAAATTGAGTACAAAGCCTTTTCGTTGAACTAACAGGCATTTCATGATACTATTTATAAATAAATCCATGGAGCATCTGAGGAGCCGATATGAAGACTGCTGGCATCATTGTAGAATATAATCCTTTTCACAACGGACACAAATATCATATAGAAAAAACAAGGGAGCTGACGGGCTGCGACTTTCTCGTGGTTATTATCAGCGGAGATTATACACAGCGCGGCGTTCCTGCCGTTATCGATAAATACGCCCGGGCAAAAATGGCTCTGGAAAACGGCGCGGACCTGATTTTGGAGCTTCCAGTTTTTTATGCTGCCGGAAGCGCCGAATATTTCGCCATGGGCGCCGTTACACTTTTGGATAAGCTGGGGGTTGTGGACTCTTTATGCTTCGGAAGCGAATGCGGAGATATCCATGTGCTTTCCAAAATTGCCTCTACCCTTTTGGAGGAGCCTGTCCTTTACAGAAGTATCTTACAAGAAAGCCTCAAAAAAGGGCTTTCCTTTCCCAAAGCACGAAGCATTGCTCTTACCGCCTGCATTCCGGATCCCGCCTGCGCTGAAGCGATCATTTCTCCCAACAACATTCTCGGCGTCGAATATATAAAAGCCCTGGATAAACGTACAAGTTCTATACAACCTTATACCATACAAAGGGAAGGGGCCGGCTATCATGACGACCTGCTCCTGACCGGCATATATGAAGAAACCCCTCCGAAAAGCTCTGCCTCTGCTATCAGGCAATCCATCGACAATGGGTGCGGGCTCTCTCGTATCAGAGAACATGTTCCGGAATCGGTATACGAGCTGTTATGTGCCGCCTATCTGAAAAGCTTTCCCGTAAAGAGCGATGATTTTTCACTTCTATTAAAATATAAACTGCTTTTGGAGGAAAACGTTGGCTATACGCAGTACGTGGATGTGCTTCCCGATCTGTCGGATAAAATAAAAAAGAATCTTTACCGCTATGAAAGCTTTGAGCAGTTCTGCGAGCTTTTAAAATCAAAGGATATGACATATTCCCGCATAAGCCGCTGCCTTCTTCATATCCTTCTGGATGTGAAAAAAAGAGAGTTTACACATTATGTCGAAACCGGATGCATCCATTATGCCAGAATCCTTGGCTTAAAAAGGGATGCGGCGGAGCTTTTGCACGAGATTAAAATTCGTTCTCGCATTCCTTTGGTTTCAAAGCTGGCTGACGCTTCCGCCTCGCTTACTGAAACCGGCCTTTCCATGCTTCAAAAGGAAATTCAGGCATCCCACATTTACGGTTCGGTAGTCTCCGATAAATTCAGTACCGCTTTTGTGAACGAATATGAAAAACGGATGGTTATCCTCTAACCATCCGTTCACTTTCTTCCATATATTATGCCGTTATCTCCTCGAATTGAGATTTATACAATTCCGAATAAAAGCCGTTCTTTTCTAACAGCTCCTCGTGATTACCCTGCTCGATGATATCGCCGTCCTTCATTACCAATATCACATCCGCATCCCGTATCGTCGATAAACGGTGAGCGATGACGAAGCTGGTTCTTCCCTTCATCAGGTTGTTCATCGCCTTCTGGATACGAGCCTCTGTTCTCATATCCACAGAGCTCGTGGCCTCATCCAAAATCATAATTTTATTATTTGCAAGGATTGCTCTGGCAATCGTAAGAAGCTGCTTTTGTCCCTGCGATACGTTACTGGCTTCCTCGTTAAGTTCCATATCATAACCGCCGGGCAAAGTCTGGATAAAATGATGGGCGTGAGCTGCTTTCGCTGCCGCAATGACCTCCTCGTCCGTAGCATCCAGTCTGCCATACCGGATATTCTCCATAATCGTTCCTTTAAACAGCCACGTATCCTGAAGCACCATGCCAAAGGCCTTTCTCAGCTCGCTTCTCTCAATCTCCGTTATATCATGACCATCTACGCGTATCTTTCCGCCGTTCACATCATAAAAACGCATCAAAAGCTTAACCATTGTTGTTTTACCCGCGCCGGTAGGGCCTACTATTGCTACTTTTTGCCCCGATTTAACCTCGCTGCTGAAATCGTGGATAATGATTTTGTCGGGCTTATAGCCAAAGCGCACATGCTCAAAGCTTACGCTGCCTTCTACGTTCTTAAGACTTACCGCATTCTCCTTTTGCTGTTCTTCCTCTTCTTCACCTAAGAATTCGAATACCCTTTCCGCTGCCGCCGCCATAGACTGAAGCATGTTGGATACCTGCGCCACCTGGGTAATCGGCTGTGTGAAATTTCTGACATATTGTATGAATGCCTGAATATCTCCGATTTCAATAGTTCCTTTTACTACCAGCAAGCTTCCGCTCACCGCCACCGCTACATATCCCAGATTTCCCACGAAATTCATGATAGGCTGCATCATTCCGGAAAAGAACTGGGATTTCCAGGCCGACTGGTACAGAATGGTATTGGTTTCATTGAATTCCTTCAGCGCCTGCTCCTCTCTGTTAAAGGCCTTCACGATATTGTGACCGCTGTAGATTTCTTCCACCTGTCCGTTAATCTTGCCCAAATATTTCTGTTGAGCCACGAAATATTTCTGTGAAAATTTCACCACCCCACCGATGAGCACTCCCGATACCGGAAGGATGACGAAAGCAATCAGCGTCATAACCGGGCTGATGCTGAGCATCATAATAAGAATACCGATAATCGTCGTTACCGAGGTGATAAGCTGTGTCACGCTCTGGTTCAAGCTCTGTCCCAGGGTATCCACATCGTTGGTAATTCTCGATAATACCTCCCCTACCGTCTTGGACTCGAAATACTTCATAGGCATACGGTCAATTTTCTGGGAAATTTCTTTTCGGAACCGATAACTCAGCTTCTGGGAAATTCCCGTCATGATCATCCCTTGTATAAATGACAGCAGCGCGCTGATCGCATAGAGACCGAGTAACAGAAGCAAAATACGGGCGATTTTCTCGAAATCGATTCCTCCCGTTCCCGCAACCTTTGCCATAACACCATTAAAAGTTTCCGTTATCGCCCTACTCGTTATCTTAGGTCCTATGATATTGAATGCGGTGCCTCCTATAGCAAAAATTACAACGGCCAATAGTCCGTATTTATAAGCCCCCATATATTGCAAAATCTTCCGGGTAGTTCCTTTAAAGTCTTTCGCCTTTTCTCCCGGCATCATCCCTCCGCCGGGACCACGCATCCTTCTTTGAGGCTTTGAATTATTCTCGATCATTACAAGGTCCCTCCTCTTAACTCCGCTTCAGACAGCTGTGCCTTGGCAATTTCCTGATATGTCTCACAGGAATCCAGCAATTCCTCATGTGTTCCGATTCCCGTTATTTTTCCGTCATCCAATACGATAATCTGATCCGCATGCAGTATCGTGCTGATCCGCTGTGCTACGATAATGACTGCCGACTCCGTAAGCTTTTCATGCAGAGCCTTTCTAAGCACCACATCCGTCTTATAGTCCAGAGCGGAAAAACTATCGTCGAAAAGACAGATTTTAGGACGCTTTACGATTGCTCTGGCGATGGACAGCCTTTGCTTCTGCCCTCCCGATACGTTGGTTCCGCCCTGGGAAATCTCGCTCTTATAAGCTTCCGGCTTGCTGTCTATAAATTCCTGAGCCTGCGCAATCGCGGCTGCTTCCACCATCTCTTCATCGGTTATGGTATCTCCCGCGAACTTAATATTGGATTCGATGTCACCGGAGAAAAGTACACCCTTCTGCGGAACATATCCCAGCTGACTTCTTAGCTTATGCTGGGATATATCTCTAATGTCTATACCGTCTATCGTGATTCTTCCCTCCGTCACATCGTAAAACCGCGGAATGAGATTGATCAGCGTAGATTTGCCGCAGCCTGTACTTCCTATAATCGCGGTAGTCTTACCCGGTTCAGCCGTAAAATCGATGTTTGAAAGAGCATTCTCATCTGCTCCCGGATATTTAAAGGATACATTCTCAAAGGAAAGCCTGCCCCTTAATTCTCCCGCTTCATTATCCTTCACAGCTTCCTTATCGTGAATCGCCGTTTCCGTATGAATGACCTCCTCAATACGTTCTGCAGCTACTCCCGCGCGGGGAAGCATGACAGAAATCATCGTTATCATCAGAAATGCCATAACGATCTGCATCGTATAAGTAATAAACGCCAGCAAATCACCCACCTGAAGATTGCCCATATCGATGCCATGAGCTCCGAACCATACGATCATAACGGTAATTCCGTTCATAATCATCATCATGAGCGGCATCATAAAGGTCATGACCCGGCTGGTGAACAGCTGGTTTTTCATGAGCTTCACATTGGCCTCATCGAAACGCTCCTCCTCGAACTCTTCTCTCCCGAAAGCGCGGATAACCGGAACGCCCGTCAGTATCTCTCTGGAAACGAGGTTCAATCTATCGATAAGAGTCTGCATAATCTTGAACTTAGGCATCGCCACAATCATCAATACTGCTACCAGTACGGTAATTGCCGCTACCGCCACTCCAATAATCCATCCCATCCCGGTTCTCGTGCTGGCGACCTTGATTACGCCGCCGATTCCTATGATCGGAGCGTACATCACCATGCGAAGCAACAGGACTGAGACCATCTGCACCTGCTGAATATCGTTCGTGCTTCTCGTAATCAGGGAAGCCGTGGAGAATTTCTCCATTTCCGCATTGGAGAAGGAGATCACCTTATGGAATACCCTTCCTCTCAGCGTCATTCCTATCTTCGCAGAGACTCTGGAGGCAAGAAGGCTGGATAAAATTGCCGTAATCATCATCACTACGGAAAGTCCAAGCATTTTTCCTCCCTTGCTCAGCAGATAATGGGTCTGTACCGCCGCGCCGTCTGAGCCCATAGCCTCATATTCCGCCTTCACGAAATTCACTGCCATCTGAGAAACAGCAGTATCTCCCATGTCCGCATATGCTTCCATCGCTTTGCTCCGGTATTCCAGCACCTGTTCCTTACTCATCATGCCGCCTTCTATCATAGCCTTCAAAGTATCGATATCCATTTCCTTCGATTGAGAAAGCGCCGTTAACATCGCCATCGGCACCGCCATGCTCTCATCCAGCGTCTCCACAGTCTGGATATCCGCCGTATTCAGCTCATAATTGCCATCCTCATTCTCACTGTAAGAAGACATCATGAACTCTGCCTCGTTCTCAGGCATGAACAGACTTATATTTTCTAAGGTATCCCCTCTTATTTCCTCAGGCGCCACATGGTCAATGCCTCCCTGACCTATCCCTACGTCCACGATATCCGCCGTATACTGCGGCAAGGTCAGATCACAGTACGCCTGCAGCACCAAAAGAGCTATGATTATCACCACCGACGCTTTAGACTCGCCTAAATATTTTAATATTTTAAACATGACTGTCTCCTTTTAACTCCTCTTCCATAATATCCTCTAACAAATTGCATAACGTGATAAATTCTTTCATATTCTTTTCGCCCATGCGTATCACCACTCTGCGCATGATTTTGTCCATTTTTTCCTTGCTCTTCTTTCCGGCTTCCTTTCCTTTATCGGTCACATATACGTACGTATTCCTTCTGTCCTCCTTATCCACATCGCGCCCTGCATATCCCCGTTCCTCCAATGCTCTTATCATTTTCG
>JAEWPN010000189.1 GCA_023399455.1 Bacillota bacterium | reverse complement strand
ACAATGATCGCCGAAACCATAAACAGACATCCCAGTGTCTTCCTAAGCTGCCTCCGTAATTTTAAATTCTTCTTCTTTGTATCCTTACCCTTAGCCATCGCTACTCTCCTCCGCCGTAAAACGATTTTATTGAATCCTCTTGGCAACCACCGCGAACCGCCCGTCCGTCTGTGAGTTGTCACAGGTCGACAGCGTCAGTAATTCGTCGCCGTACTCAGCGGTTACCCCGGTATCGTACAGAGACATTTCCGCCATCTCTTTCATATAAGAATTGAATTCTTCCACTGAATTCGCGTTTATGAATTGATAATATTTAAAAGAGACATCGTTCTCCTTCAAGACCTTTGCCCTGAACACATACATGACCTGGTAGATGCCTTTTTCATATATCGTATCAAATTGTATCACACTATGTTCTTTATAGTAAGACTCTTTCACATATTTTTCCAAATCTCCGAACATCTTGCCGGACTTCATATGATGTCCGTACAGTATCAGGTTCTGGGAGCGTGGAAACGCCTCGCACTGGTAATCCATGAAAATACTGCCATTCTTATCGTATTCCTGATTAAAGTTATACGTAAGATAATATTCGTTGTTGGATGTCTGCATTACAGGATAATCTATTATTGTATCGTCAATTTT
Organism: Bacillota bacterium; assembly: GCA_023399455.1. Classification (GTDB taxonomy): domain Bacteria; phylum Bacillota; class Clostridia; order Lachnospirales; family Lachnospiraceae; genus Kineothrix; species Kineothrix sedimenti. The sequence goes on along the minus strand of JAEWPN010000189.1, from coordinate 23,562 downwards.
AAGCCATCCGATTAGCTTTTTATTCTTATTATATAAAGTTTTATATTTAGCAAGAACATCCGGAAGTTCAACCTCTTCCTGCTCGCCCCGAACTACGATCACCCTTTCTCCCAAGTCCGCAAGCGCCTGACTGTCCTTAAGCTCTGCTAACTGTGCATAATTTGCGCCGGTTCTCTCCGCAAAAAAATAATATACGAAGAAATATCCAAAACAGGCCGCCGCACATAGAGAGCATAACATCACTGTCAACTTCCTGCGCTTTTCCACCGCCTTTAACTGGTCTTCTATCTCACGGCGCATGTCCTCATCGAAGTCCTCCAGCGAAATTTTCTTGCCGCCCTTAATCGCTTTATGGCTTTTATTTCTTTTCTTTTTATTTTTACTTTTCCCCTTTCCATTATTTTCCTGCCTCTTGTAACGCTCCACCAGTTCATATACTTCATCGTCGAAGTCATTGCCGACCGCTGTCTCGAACCGATAGGTCCCCCCCCGCATCTGTTCATACAGGGCGAATACCTCCTTTGGATTTTTCAAATCTGTCTTGGACCTAATGATGTCTATCTTTTTCTTATCCCTGAGTGCAGCTTCATAATCTGCTTTCGTACGGAATTGCCTGCCCGAAACTGTTTGCCTTTCCGCTGACATTTACCTGTCTCCTTTGTATCAATTATCCGCAATGCCATATATTCCCTGAATTATAAAACAGCATATAATAACATATTACTAATACCTTGCAATTAATTCAAGTATTTTGTCGATTTATTGTACTAATTTTTTTAAAAATTTCTATATTTCTTTTCTATAATTCAGGAAACAAAAACATGCTATCCATCATAGTATAAACCATAAATAAAAAAATTTTTTTGGAGGCAAATTTATGAGTGATTTAACAGCAACAGGATGTGGCTGTGGCGGAGTAAGTGATAGTAACTCCGGATGTAATTCTATACTTTGGATAATTCTTTTGCTCTGCGTATGCGGCGGAAACAACAATAGTGGCTGTGGCAACAACGGCATCTTTGGCGGGAACAGCGGATGCGGATGCGATAGTATCATATTTATCCTGCTTATCCTTAGCTGCTGCGGAGGAAATTCCTTCTGCTAAAGCCCCTACGGAATCAGATAAAAATACAAAGTTAGAGCTTTTCTGATTTCAACTACACATCTTGAAGATAGGCTCTCCCGAGCCTATTTTCTCTTGTCCGCCAGAGACTTACCTCCTGCGGCACCGGTGTGTATGCTATGTAATAGCAATCTATTATTTATATAGCAATGCTATCATAATAGCATGGAAATACGTATATTTTCACTTTTATGTACATAAGATTTTATGATAACAAAGGGGTAAGGGATCTTATGGAAGAAAAAAAGCAAGACAAAATAACGGCTTTTGATGTCCTATCTACAAACAATCATATACAGATGTTAAAAATTATTATCCCTTATTTCGACAGCCAGATACAGAAACAATTAGCAATTTATGTGAAATTTCTGGAACTGCAGCACACCCTTTCTTATTATCAGTCACATTCTTATGAACTGCGCAGCTGCGCCATTAAAAAAGAAGAATTAAATATCGGTAAAATATGCTCCGAGATTCTTCCCTACTGCACGCAGGAAGAAAAACAAAAGGTAGAACAAATTGCAGGTCTTTTCCGCTCCATGGATATGTATAAAGAAATGTTCAGTACCTTTGAAGTAATGAAAGAACTGTTTCCGGAAAGCTTCGAGGGCGGCTTCCCCTTTGGGGCGCCCTCTCAGCCTGACCCGGATTCCGGCGGTTATTCCGCGAATAATCAAGCGACTATGAATATGGCCGACATGCTCATGAACATGCTTTCTCCCGAGCAGAAGGCGATGTTCGAAATGTTTGGAGGTAACAACTATGAATCAGAACGAATGGATGGATGATCCCCTCGTTGCCGGCATCGATAGAAATAAGCTTCAATTCTTGCAGACACTCGTCTTCGAGAGCCGGAACCTCTCCCGCGAACAGTTAATTCCATTTCTTATGAATGTATCGCAAAAGGGAAGGATGAATAATATTTTATTCGACGATGAAGAAATCGCTGCCATAGCCGCCGCGCTTCGCAAATACTCTTCCCCCGAGGAGGCTGAGAAGATAAGTAAGCTCATGGCTTTAAAGAGAAAACGTTAGAAAACAGCGTATGCGGGCCTTATCTCCTGCATACGCTGTTTTCTTTAATATAAAAAGCCCTCCGGAAAACGATGCGCAGCTACGCGCGCTTCTCCTGATTTATTAATTTATGGCTTCACTACGATATTGACGATTTTTCCGGGAACATAGATTTCCTTTACAATTTCCCCCGCAAGCTTCGCTCCCAGTGCCTCCCTGCCAGCCGCAATCGCCGCTTCCTTCGTGATGTCTGCAGGCACCTTAATAACAATCTTCGTCTTACCGTTCATCTGAACGGCTATTTCCTTTTCGTCATCCGCCATCGCGCTTTCATCCGCCACAGGCCACACCGCATGAAATACGGAATCTGTTTCGCCCAACTGATGCCACAGTTCCTCACCGATATGAGGTGCAAAGGGGGACAGGAGGATAACTGCTGTCTTTAACGTATCCTTGTCAATTCCTTCGTTTCTCGCCATGTCTATCATCTTATTGTTGTATTCCATAAAGCCGGATACTACTGTATTCAAGCTGAAACTTTCCAGGCGCTGTGAAATGTCGGCGATCATCTTATTGCGTACCTTCAGCATTTCTTTGGTCGCTTCCACGTTTTTATCCTTATTTTCCGTTACGAGATTCCACAAGCGCGTAATAAAGCGGTAAACTCCGTCGATTCCTCTGTCGTCCCATTCCGAATCCAATTCGGGCGGTCCTACAAAAAGCTCATATAGCCTTAAGGAATCGCAGCCGTAGTCATTCACCAAATCGTCAGGCGACACTACATTCCCCTTGGATTTACTCATCTTAATACCGTTCTTTCCTGTAATCATTCCTTGATTGAACAATTTGGTAAAGGGTTCGTCAAAATCAACGACTCCGATATCGCACAAAAACTTCGTATAAAATCTGGAATAGAGCAAATGGAGAACCGCATGCTCCACTCCTCCGATATACATATCTACCGGAAGAAATTTGTCAGCTTTTTCCCTGCTCACCAGCTCTTTATCATTCTTACTGTCCACATAACGCAGGAAATACCATGAGGATCCTGCCCACTGAGGCATGGTGTTAGTCTCTCTTTTAGCAGGCTCGCCGCAGACAGGACATGCGGTATTCACCCACTCGTCAATGCCCGCAAGAGGAGATTCTCCGGTTCCTGTCGGCTGGTAGGACTCCACCTCCGGCAGAAGCAGCGGCAGTTCCTCCTCCGGTACCGGCACACAGCCGCACTTAGGACAGTGCACGATCGGTATCGGCTCTCCCCAATAACGCTGGCGTGAAAATACCCAGTCGCGAAGCTTATAATTCGTCGTCTTATGACCAAAGCCGAGCTTTTCGATCATCGCCGGAGCTTCCTTCTTCAAAACAGCGGATTCCATGCCATTCCATTCGCCGGAATTGATCATCGTTCCCGCCGCTTCGGTATACGCCTCGGTCATATTTTCAATTTCTTTTCCACCCTTGGCAATAACCTGAATAATCGGGATATTGAATTTCGTTGCAAATTCGAAATCGCGGTCATCGTGAGCGGGTACGCACATAATAGCGCCCGTTCCGTAATCTGCCAGCACATAATCCGAGAGCCAGATCGGCGTCTTGGCACCGTTTAGTGGGTTCACGGCATAAGAGCCCGTAAATACGCCCGTTTTTTCTTTATCCTGAAGTCTGTCCACATTGGATTTGTTGGCTGCATCCTGAATATACTTTTCTACAGCAGCCTTTGTCTCCGGCGTTGATAAGCCTGCTGCCAGCTTGTGTTCCGGCGCCAGCACCATAAATGTCGCTCCGTAAAGAGTATCCGGTCTCGTGGTATAAACAGTGATCGTTTCGTCACTTCCATCCACCTTAAAATCCACTTCCGCACCGTATGAACGCCCGATCCATTCGGACTGCATCTTCTTTACCTTCTCCGGCCAATCAAGCTTGTCGAGATCCTCAAGAAGACGATCCGCATATTTGGTAATGCGTAACATCCACTGATTCAGATTCTTCTTAGTCACCTCCGCACCACAGCGCTCGCACTGGCCATTTACCACTTCTTCATTAGCGAGTCCTGTCTTGCAGGAAGGGCACCAATTGATCGGCATTTCCTTCTGATAAGCCAGCCCCGCTTTGAACATCTTCACAAATATCCACTGCGTCCACTTGTAGAAATCAGGATCCGTCGTATTGACCTCCATATCCCAGTCATAAAGCGCCGCTATCTGATTAATCTGCTTCTTGATATTAGACACGTTTTGTGCCGTAGACTTCGCAGGATGCACACCCATCTTAATCGCATAATTCTCTGCCGGAAGGCCGAAAGCGTCCCAGCCCATGGGATGAACGATATAGTGCCCGCCGTTCATCATCTTATAACGGCTCCACACATCAGAAATCACATATCCTCTCCAATGCCCTACGTGAAGTCCGTTTCCCGACGGATACGGGAACATATCCAGACAGTAATATTTAGGCTTCTTCCCATCGTCTACGTTCACAGGCTTATTTTCCCACTCCTTGCGCCATTTTTCTTCAATCTCTCTGTGGTTATACGGTTGTGCCATCTTCTCTTCCTCACATTTTTCAAAAATTTCACGCCAGAAGGCGCAAAACACATTTTAAATACATTATTTTATAAAACACCGATAATTTTATACTTTTTCCCTTGTCATGTCAAGGTTTCCCCCCCCTTTTCTATATAAAACGGGATGCCGCATGCTTTACACATAACGACACCCCGTTTTTATTATCAACCCTTTTTCATGTCTTATTCTTCGCTGCCTTCCGCTACCTTGGCTGCTCTTGCAGCAACCTCCTTCTCCTGAACATCGCTGGGCGCCTGCTCATATCTGACAAATTCATAGGCGAAGTTACCTCTTCCCCCTGTCATGGAGCGCAAATCCGTACAATATCCGAACAATCCTGTCATAGGAATATCCGCTTCGATCACCTGCTTGCCTCCTACCGGATTCATGCCGAGTACACGCCCGCGTCTCTTGTTCAGATCGCCCATAACATCACCGGTATAAGCGTCGGGAACCGTTACCTTCAAGGATGCGATTGGCTCTAACAAAATGGGGCCGGCTTCCATAAAACCTTTCTTGAACGCCTGAATGGTCGCCATCTTAAACGCCATTTCAGAAGAATCTACCGGATGATAGGACCCGTCGTACAGAACTCCCTTTACTCCCACCACCGGGTATGCCGCAAGAGGTCCTTTCAGAACAGATTCCTGCAAGCCCTTCTCTACCGCAGGGAAGAAGTTCTTCGGCACAGCGCCGCCCACGACCTCCTGTGAGAACTCATAAGGAGTCTGTAAATCTCCCGAAGGCGAAAATCTCATTTTAACATGGCCATACTGACCGTGTCCGCCGGACTGCTTTTTATATTTATATTCTACGTCTGAAGTCTTCTTGATCGTCTCGCGGAAAGCTACCTTAGGCTGTGTCAGCTCTATCTCTACCTTGTATTCGTTCTGCAGCCTGCTGGTAACCACCTCAAGATGCAAATCGCCCATTCCGTATAGGAGCATCTGTCTGTTTTCCGCGTCATTCACTACCTTGAGCGTCTGATCCTCGTGCATCATTTTCTGCAAGGACTGGGATATCTTATCGATATCACCTTTGTTTTTCGCATGATATCTCATATAGGTATAAGGAACGGAAATATCTGCTTTACCATATTTAATGGTGGTCGCCTTAGTGGAGAGCGTATTTCCCGTTCTGGCCGCGGTGAGCTTAGCGATCGCTCCGATATCTCCTGCATGGAGCTCGTTTACCTCCAAAGGCTTGCTTCCTTGAAGAACATAGAGCTTGCCCACCTTCTCCTCCACATCCTTATCGCTGTTATATATGAGATCATCGGTCTTTAATACACCCGAGCATATCTTCACCAGGGAATACTTTCCGATAAACGGGTCCACAATAGTTTTAAAGATATATGCGGATTTCGCTTTTGAGAAATCGAAGTTCGCCTGAAAAATCTCGTTGGTCTTCAAATTAATTCCGGCGATTTCCTTGTTCTCCGGACTGGGCATATATTTCACAATGTCATCCAGCAAGGTGTAGATTCCCTGACATAAAAGGCTGGAGCCCATAGTCATGGGAACAATCGTTCCGTCAATGACATTCGTACGAAGCGCTGCCCTTATTTCCGCCTCCGAGAAGGTATCTCCTCCGAAATATCTCTCCATGAATTCCTCGCTCGTCTCAGCTACTGCTTCTAACAGAGTATCTCTGTAAAGCTGGAGATTAGCCTTGCTGTATTCCGGCACCTCACATTCCACAACATCCTTCCCCTGCCAGCGGTAGCCGGTCTCGGTAATAACATTAACATAACCTACGAACTTCTCATTTTCACGAATGGGCAGATGGAAAGGCGCCATCTTCTTGCCATATGTATTCGTCATATCCTCTACTACCTGACGGAAAGAAGCATTATCCACATCCATATCCGTTACGAAAACAAAACGGGGCAGCTTATATTTATCGCACAGCTCCCATGCCTTTTCCGCTCCGACTTCCACTCCGGCCTTACCCGATACTACGATGATGGCCGCATCCGCCGCGCTGACCGCTTCCTCCACCTCTCCTACGAAATCAAAAAATCCCGGCGTATCCAATATATTTATCTTAATCCCTTCCCATTCGATAGGAACTACCGAAGAAGAAATGGATATTTGTCTTTTCTGCTCTTCTTTTCCGAAATCGCTTACTGTATTTCCATCGGTTACCTTGCCCATTCTCGAGGTAATACCTGATAAATATGCCATTGCTTCAACCAGACTTGTCTTGCCGCTTCCCCCGTGTCCGAGCAATACTACGTTTCTAATCTTGTCAGTTGTGTAAACATTCATATAATTTCCTCCAATTTTCGCAGTTTTTGGGCATTTTCCCTAGGCCGTAATTTGAGTCATACACTGCCCTTTTACTCCCATGTGTATATTTTACTAAAAGCTCATAAATATTACAAGTCAATTTAAACATTCTGCACATGTTTTTTATTATATTTCAAAATCCAGCAAAATTACGCTTCAATATATCAGATCGCCGCGTTGACTTTCATACGTTGAAGTGTTATATTATCAATGTAAATACTGTATATGTCCACGTGCGAAATACATGGTAAAAGTATATGCGGGGCATGCAGATATTAATATAAAAATTTAAAAGAAAGAGGAACAAAATATGATTATTGTAATGAAACCGAATGCCGCGACGGAAAGTATCGAGTCGGTCGTTTCTTATATCAAAAATAATGGCTTGCAAACTCATCTCTCCAAGGGAGAGGAGGTTACCATTATCGGCATTGTCGGGGATAAGACGAAGCTTCCTACGGAAAACCTGATCAGTTTCAAGGATGTTGACCGCATCGTACCGGTTACGGAAAGCTACAAGCTGACTAACCGGAAGTTTCATCCCGAACCCACCACTGTAAAGGTTGGCAACACTCATATCGGTCCCGGAAATATGACCATTATGGCTGGTCCCTGCGCCGTGGAAACAGAGGAACAGCTCATGTGTATTGCCCGGGCGGTGAAAAAGTCCGGTGCCACTATCCTGCGCGGAGGTGCCTACAAACCAAGAACCTCCCCTTACTCCTTCCAGGGACTGGAGGAGGAAGGCCTGCGTTACATGCAGACAGCCAAAAAAGAAACCGGCCTTTCAACTATCTGCGAAGTGGTGAGCAACGAAGCGATAGAAGCCGCCGTCAAATACGTAGACATGATTCAGATCGGCGCAAGAAATATGCAGAATTTTATCCTGCTTAAGGAAGCGGGACGTTCCGGTCTTCCCGTCTTGCTTAAAAGGGGGTTATGCGCTACCATCGATGAATGGCTTAATGCTGCGGAATACATTATCGCAGAGGGCAATCCGGACGTAGTACTGTGTGAAAGAGGTATCCGTACCTTCGAAACTGCAACGAGGAATACCTTGGATTTAAGTGCTGTCCCAGTTCTGAAAGAAAAAACACACCTTCCGGTTATCGCAGACCCCTCTCATTCCACAGGCGCTTACAAGTATGTACCGCCCATGGCGAAAGCGGCAGTTGCATGCGGCGCAGACGGACTGATGATAGAAGTACATGACAATCCCTCCTGCGCACTTTCGGACGGTCCTCAGTCCCTGACCTTCAAGAAATTCGACAAACTGACAAAGGAACTCAAGCCGCTCTGTGATTTAATGGGGCGGGAATTTGCGGGGATAACTTTATGAAACAACTGACCTTGGGCTTTATCGGTCTGGGCCTTATCGGCGGTTCCATCGCCAAGGCTATGAAGGCGGCATGCCCTGAGACCTCCATAATCGCATATGACGTAAACGGCAGTACTCTGGCTCTCGCCATGGAGGAAGGAATCACGAACCGCATCTCATCCTCTATCGACGCCTCTTTTTCAGCCTGCGATTATATCTTTTTATGCGCGCCGGTTGCCGAAAACGATGTGAATCTAAAAGTATTAAAGCAATACCTTTCGCCTGCCTGCACCCTTACGGATGTAGGCAGCGTAAAGGGAGATATTCACCGCCATATCGAGGAAGCCGGGCTGTCCGGTCAGTTTATCGGCGGTCATCCCATGGCAGGCAGCGAGCGCTTTGGATATACTAATTCCAAAGCTATCCTTTTGGAAAATGCTTACTATATCCTTACTCCCGCTCCTTCTGTTTCTGAGAAAAGAGTGGAAGACTTTAGACAGCTGGTCGCTGCTATGGGTGCCATTCCCTTAGTTCTGAACGACGAGCAGCACGATTATGTAACTGCTGCAATCAGTCACCTTCCTCATATCATCGCTTCCTCTCTTGTGAATCTAGTCAGAGATTCCGACTCAAAAGACGGTATCATGAAGCTGATAGCGGCAGGGGGATTCAAGGACATCACGAGAATAGCCTCCTCTTCTCCCGATATGTGGCAGCAAATATGCCTGACCAATACGGAAAACATCGCATCTTTGCTGGAGGACTATGTAGCGGCTCTCATACGAATCAAAGAACAGCTGAGCAAGAAGGACGCGCAGTTTCTTTACCGCTTCTTCGATGAGGCCCGGATATATCGTGATTCCTTTATCGAGACTTCAAGCGGTCCCATTAAGAAATCCTATTCCCTCACCATCGATATCGCTGATGAAGCAGGAGCTTTGGCTTCCATTGCCACTATGCTCGCTCTCAAGAATATCAGTATCAAGAATATCGGCATCGTACACAACAGAGAGCTGGAGGAGGGCGCCCTTCGCATAGAATTCTATGAAGAAGCCGCAATTCAAACCGCCGGAGAAATTTTAAAAAGCCGCGGCTATGTTATCTATGAAAAAAAATAAGGAGGATTCCAGTCATGAAATTCCATACAACGAAGGGCCTAAAAGGAGAGCTTGCGGTACCCGGCGATAAATCCATTTCCCATAGGGCGGTCATGTTCGGTTCTCTCGCTCTTGGCACTACAGAAATAACCAACTTTCTGCAAGGAGCGGATTGCCTTTCCACCATCGACTGCTTCCGCCGTCTCGGCATCGAAATTAATAATGAACCCGATAAGATCATAATACACGGAAAGGGACTGGACGGGCTGTCCGCTCCCTCTTCTATTTTGGATGCAGGTAACAGCGGCACTACTACCCGGCTTATCTCCGGTATCCTGGCTGCGCAGCCCTTCGAAAGTATACTTACCGGAGACGATTCCATAAAGAGTCGTCCTATGAGACGCATTATGGAGCCTTTGACCATGATGGGAGCGGATATCATAAGCTTAAACGGCAATGACTGTGCCCCTCTTCGGATTACAGGCCAAAAACTGCACGGCATCCACTACCGCTCTAAAGTTGCCTCTGCTCAGGTAAAATCGGCTGTCCTTCTGGCCGGACTCTACGCCGACGCAGTCACCGAGGTGACAGAGCCCGTAATCAGCCGGAATCATTCTGAGATCATGCTGGGCACCTTCGGCGCGAAAGTATGGACAACGGGCACTACTGCCTCCATCGAGCCCCGCCCTTCTTTGAAAGGTGCGAAGATCAACGTTCCCGGCGATATTTCTTCCGCCGCTTATTTCATCGCTGCCGGACTTATCGTTCCAGGCTCCGATATCCTCATTAAAAATGTGGGCATCAATCCTACCCGTGACGGCATACTGAAGGCAGCGAAGGCTATGGGCGGAAATATCGAGCTTCTGAACGTCAGCCACGTAGGCGAACCCACGGCTGACCTTCACGTTACCTACAGTCATCTGCATGGAATTACCATTGAAGGGGATATTATTCCTACATTGATCGACGAGCTTCCTGTTATCGCTGTCATGGCTGCTGCCGCTCAGGGCACCACTGTGATAAAAGATGCCTCTGAACTCAAAGTTAAAGAATCCAATCGCATTGACGTCGTAGTGGAACAGCTTTCCTCCATGGGCTGTCACATAACAGGAACTGAGGACGGGATGGTTATCGAGGGCGGCGGCCGCTTAACGGGCAGCATTATCGACCCTCATGCAGACCACCGCATCGCCATGAGCTTTGCCGTTGCTTCTCTCATAGCAGAGGGTGAAACTGAGATTTTAAACAGTGATGTCGTATCTATCAGCTATCCATCCTTTTACTCCGATTTACGGAATCTGTACGAATAAAGGATCAGCGGGGCTTTGTTCATATTCACCACTATTTTCCAGTTTTCATGTACAACTTGCTCATTTTGTTTAGGATAATTGTTTTTTTCGACAAAGAATGCTACAATCAACATAATAATAGGTGTAGAACAACTTGATCATGCTTTTAGAACAGGGGGTACTACAAAAATGAAACTTAAAACAAGAGCAAAAAAAGAAAGGAATGTCCAAACAAAACAGCCGGAAAGCAAAAAAAGAAAACGAGATTTTTTTCTTTCCATCAGAACAAAAATAACTTTTATCCTCGTTATTTTTATCCTTTTATCCGTTTCTGTTAACTACAATTATCTCAGTAACCTTTCGAAGGATACTTTAACGAGCTACACAGAAGCGACCTTGCTGGAAATCGTCGAAGCGCAGAATAATTATATCGAGCAGTCCATCGAAAAATATAATTCTACGCTCACTTACCTGAACGGTTCGGAAAATTTCTATGTGTACAACACCAATCACGGCAGTAAGTATTACAAGGAAGTTCATGCTGCCCTGAACAAGTACATGACCCAGAATCCCACCCATGAAAGCATCAATTTCGTGGACGCGGAGACCTTATCTCTTTTAGGGAGTACCGATACCGATAAGGAAGGCGCCGATTATTCGGGCGAGGCATTTATCAGTTACATAATGGAAAACCATAAGCCTGCGCAAAGCAATGTCTTCTTGGACGACGCTACGGGAGAACCTCTTATTTCCATCGGAGTGCCGCAAGCCAGCCATATCGATGAGAATACCCTGTCGGGAGTGATGTTTACAAACGTTAAAGCTTCTCTCCTCTCGGATACTTTATCCGATATCAGAGTGTTCAATTCCGATACAAGCTACGCTTATCTTCTCGATACCAACGGGACTTATATTTATCATCCCGACAAGGCGCTTATCGGCAAGCGTGCGGACACGCCCCTGATCGATCAGCTTGTAGCCGACATCGAAAAAGGAACGATTCCCGATGCTAAGGTAGTGACCGACAACTCTACAGGCCAGTATATCGCTTACAATATTTCCAATCTGAACCACTGGATTCTCTGTATTGCCGTTCATCAGGATTCCGTACTTGCCCCGATCGATGAGATGCGTCAAAGTTCGGTAAATATCAGCATTATCATCGTCATTATCATGTCCGTGCTGGGATATATATTTGCCACTACGATTACAACGCCCATCAAGGTCATCACCAGGATCGTTCGTAAGACGGCAGATCTCGATATCTCGCAGGACGACTCCTACCATTACCTTTTGAAAAAGAAGGATGAGACGGGATCTATGGGACGCGCCGTATCTAAGATGAGACGGGCTTTCAGCAGCATGATGCACGATATTTCTTCCACCTCAGACGTAATCAATACCAATTCATCGAGATTGTTAGAAATAGCGAATACGATGAACGATAACGCCAGTACTACTTCCAGTGCAGCAGAACAGCTTTCTTCCAGCATGGAATCCACTGCCCGGAACACGGAATCCATCAGCAGGCAGATTCAAGCTATGGGCGGAAATACTGCTTCTATCAATGAAAAGGCAACACAGGGAGTAGGTTTTTCGGATGAGATCATGAAACGTGCCATCGCACTTCGCGAAAGCACTCTGGCAGCTACTGAAAAGACAAAAGCAATGTATGAAACGGTAAGAACGGATACGCAGTCGGCTATCGACAGTTCCAAATCCGTTTCAAAAATTAACGAAATGACTAAAACAATCATGGAAATTTCAAGTCAGACCAGTCTCCTCTCTTTAAATGCTTCCATCGAAGCTGCAAGAGCGGGCGAAGCGGGCAGAGGCTTCTCTGTTGTAGCGAGTGAAATAGGAAAGCTTGCGGACCAGTCCTCCAAGACAGTTACCAGCATCACAGCTATAGTGGCCGAGGTCAATACCGCAATCGACAGGATGACTTCCAGCCTAACGGCGACTTTAGATTTCCTGAATCAGACGGTGCTTGCGGACTATCAAAGCTTCGTTACTGTCAGCGAGCAATATTCGGAGGATGCCGGATTTATTAACAGAACGATGTCCGATATCGATTTATCCATCGATGAGCTGAATAATACGATGATAAAGATAGCCGATTCTATCCATCAAATTAATATTGCCATCAACGAAACCAGTCAAGGTGTCGGTGTAGTCGCTTCCAATAATGCTCAGACGGCAGTTCTCACGGCGGACACTTATCATATGGTTGAGACAACGCTCGCACAATCGGACAAGCTGAAGGAGATGGTAAATAATTTTACCCTCGATTAACTGTCATAAAGATTTTGAATTCGAGATTTACTGATTAAAAAAGCACTTCACGTGATATTTATCTGTGAAGTGCCTTTTTATTTTTCTTATATAATTGTTCAGCACTTGCCTGCTGCCTGCTCCATCGCATCCCATACTTCGATTCTAAATGCATCCACTTCCGAGAGTCCCATAAATATTGCACCATACTCATATTCCGTTTCAAGCTTTTCTATTCGAACAATTCTAAGAAGAACATGAATCACTTCTTTCGTCCAGATCATAATATGAGAATCGTACACGGCATCCATTTCCAGTATCTTCGGACAATGAAATCCCATCCCGGATTTGGAAATATCAAAAACATTAATAGTAATCAACTCATGCTCGCCATTGTCGATCCTCTTAACAACAATATTCGAATTCAAATCCATACGTCTGCACTTTCTCAGCTTTTCAACATCCATGTCTTCCGTCCTCCTGCGCCATATCCTTGGCACATTTTCCCTTTCGTAAAAAATCAATATGATTGTATACTATAAATATTCAACTATATTATATATAACAATATAACATTATATTGATTTTGTAAAGGAATCTGTAATAAACATTGCGTCTCCGAAGCTAAAAAAGCGATATTTTTCCCTTATTGCTTCCTCATATGCCCCTAGTACATGCTCTCTTCCGGCAAGAGCAGATACGAGCATGACTAACGTAGACTCCGGTAAATGGAAGTTAGTGATAAGTCCATCCAATATCTTAAAGCGATATCCCGGATAAATAAATATCTCCGTGTTGTCGCAGCCGGGGTGCAGCACACCATTTTCATCCGCGGCGCTTTCCACCGTGCGGCAGCTGGTAGTCCCGACACAAATGACCCTTTTTCCATTCCGCTTCGTACCATTTATCATATCCGCCGCTTCCTTCGTCACCTGATAATATTCCGAGTGCATATGGTGCTCCAATATATTATCCGCCTTTACCGGTCGAAATGTGCCCAGGCCTACATGCAGGGTTACATAGGCGATTTTCACGCCTTTTTCTTCTATTTTACCAATCAGCTCTTTCGTGAAATGCAAACCTGCAGTGGGCGCCGCCGCAGAGCCTTCATATTTGGCATATACCGTCTGGTAGCGGTTCTTATCCTGAAGCTTATGAGTGATATATGGAGGCAGAGGCATCTCTCCCAGTCTGTCTAGCACCTCCTCAAAGATACCTTCGTAGCAAAACTGAATCAGCCGGTTGCCTTCATCCACCACATCCAAGACCTCTCCTGTCAAAATACCATCGCCAAAGCTGATAACCGTTCCCGGTCTCGCCTTCTTGCCGGGCTTTACCAATGCTTCCCATATGTCGTTTTCCTGCCTCTTTAAGAGCAGTACCTCGATTGCAGCTCCGGTATCCGCCTTCGTACCTAACAGTCTTGCCGGAATTACCTTCGTATCGTTCAGCACAAGGCAGTCTCCCGGTTCCAAATAATCTGTAATATCCCGGAAAATCCGGTGCATCACCTCTCCCGTATCCTTATTCAGCATAAGAAGTCTGGAGCCGGAACGATCCTCAAGCGGATCCTGTGCAATAAGTTCCTGAGGCAGATCAAAATAGAAATCCGATTTTTTAAACTCTTCCATAATATTTCACATATCTTTCTTTCATATCCGCTTATCTCATTTACAGGGATGCATTGTTCAGAAATGCCACATATCCCCGTTTGGATTCATATACATCCGCCTTGCTGGTCGCCTCCCAGGGAGCATGCATATTCATCACAGCCACCCCGCTGTCGATAACGTTCATGCCGTACAGTGCGAGAATATATGCAATGGTTCCGCCGCCGCCAACATCCACTTTTCCCAGCTCCGCCGTCTGAAAATGTACCTTTTCCTTATCCAAAATCGCTCTGATATGTCCCATATATTCCGCATTGGCATCGTTGGAGCCGGACTTTCCCCGGGAACCGGTAAATTTATTGAATACCATTCCATTCCCCAGATATGCTACGTTCTTCTTATCAAAACAGGAAGCGAAAGCCGGATCAAATGCACTGCTCACATCGGAAGACAGCATGCAGGAGGATGCCAGACACCTTCTCACCTTAAGCTCACTGTAATCTCCCGCCAGATTCATCACTTCCGCAACTGCATTCTCGAAGAATTTAGACTGCATACCCGTAGCTCCCACGCTGCCTATCTCTTCCTTATCCACTAAAATACAGCAGGTAGTCCTCTCCGTTTCCTTCACCTCAAGCATTGCTTTCAATGAGGAAAATGCGCATATCCTGTCATCCTGCCCATATGCCAGAATCATACTCCTATCAAAGCCCGCTTCCCTCGCCTTCCCGGCAGGAACGACCTCCAACTCGGCAGAAATAAAATCCTCTTCCTCTATATCATAGCTTTCCTTCAGAATAGCAAGGATACCCCTCTTCACCGCATCCTTACCATCCTTTCCTTTATTTTTTTCCCCTTTTTCTCCCTTTTTCTCTATTACAAGAGGCTTATTTCCCACAATAATATCCAAGGCCTCACCTTCAATAACCTTGGAAGCCTTCTTTTCAAGCTGCTCTGCCGCAAGGTGAATGAGAAGATCCGACACAAAAAATACCGGATCATCCTCATTCTCTCCCACATTGATCTCTACAGTCGTCCCATCTTTTTTAATCACTACGCCATGAATGGAAAGCGGAATCGTCACCCACTGATACTTCTTCACGCCGCCGTAATAATGCGTATCTAAATAAGCGAATCCGCCCTCTTCATATACCGGATTCTGCTTAATATCAAGCCTCGGGGAATCCAAATGCGCCCCGAGAATATTCATCCCCTCGGCCATCGGTTTCTTTCCCATCTGGAACATAACGATAGACTTATTCATCCAGACCGAATAAACCCTATCCCCCTCCTTCAGCGCCTTGTTCTTCTTAATCAGAGATTGCAACTCCTGATACCCTTCTTTCTCAATCATGTTGACAATAGTATCGATACACTCCCTCTCCGTCTTCCCATTATCCAAAAAATCCATATACTCCTTCGCGTGCTCCTCAAGCTCTATAAGCTGTTCTGCACTATATGTCCTCCAAATATTCTTATTCTCCATAACCGATCCCAGCCGCATATGCGGCCTCTCCTTTCTTTTTTTGTCTATTGACGCAGTTCTATTCCCATGCTCTCCAATCCATTCAATATCTTCTTCATAGCCGAAGCAACATCGTTCTCTTCTAACGTCCTATCCTTCGCCCTGAATGTAATAGAATAAGCCACCGACTTATAACCCGCTTTGATCTGCGCTCCTTCATAAATATCGAACAGATTATAAGCCTCCAGAATATTTCCTCCGCGCTGTTCGATCATCGTTTCTATCTGTCCTACGAGAATATTCTTCGGTACCACCATACTAATATCGCGGGATACCGCAGGATACTTCGCAATACCCTCGTATTTTCTGTCAAAGGTAGCAAAAGGCTCTATCTGCGGCATATCCAGAACAGCGATATACACCTTTGTTCCTATATCGTAGTTATCACATACCTCAGGATGCACCTCACCCAGATAGCCTACCAATGTGCCCTCATATACTATTCCCGCCTGACGTCCCGGATGAAGGAAAGGCTTCCCAGCCTCCGGATCGTAAACAGGCTTCTTCCTCAGACCAATGCTGTCAAAGAATTCCTCTACAACACCCTTCATCGTGAAGAAATCTCCCTCACCGTACATACCAAACGTAAACTGCATTCTCTCATCAGGCAGCTCAGTAAGCGGCAACGCCTTGGGAATATAGATATTTCCAAGCTCATACAACCTTACATCTTTATTTCTTCTATTGTAATTCGTAGCGAGGCTCGTTAGCATTCCATTAAGGGAAATCGTCCTCATAATGGAAAAGTCTTCGCCCAAGGGATTAGCTATCGTAATCGCCTTCCTCAAATCGCTGTCCAGAGGAAGCAGCAATTTATCGAACACTTTGGGACTTTCGAAGGAATAACACATTCCCTGCGAGAACCCGCTAAACTGTGCTATATCCCTCGCTTTCTGCTCGATTCGCAGTTTGAAGGGAAGCTTTCCCGTCGTCGCTTCGCCGCTTGGAAGTGATACCGGAATCTTATCGTATCCGTAGAATCTAGCCACTTCTTCCGCCACGTCCGCAGCACACACAATATCCTGACGGAAAGACGGCACTACAAGCATATCCGTTTCCTTCTCATACTTAAGCTCTAGCATCTCGAAGATACGAAGCATCTCGTCTTTTGAAATATCAGTCCCTAGAAGCTTATTGATCCTCTCCGGATCGAAACGTATCTGAACATCCTCTTTCATCGGAACGCACACATCTACCATTCCGCCCACTACTTCTCCGCAGCCCAGCTCTTGTATTAATTGGCAGGCTCTATTGATTGCCGCCTCCGCATTATGAGGGTCCAAACCCTTTTCGAACTTGCCGGAAGCATCGGTGCGAAGTCCGATTCTCTTAGCCGATTTACGGATGTTCGTGCCGTTGAAAGTTGCTGCCTCGAATAAAACGGTCTTTACGTCATCCGTAATCTTAGAATTCTCGCCGCCCATGATTCCTGCAATGCCGATTTCCTTTTCAGCGTCGCATATCATAAGCATTTCTTTGTCCAGCTTTCTCATCTGTCCGTCCAACGTCTGGAACTCATCTCCATCCTTCGCACGGCGAACTATAATTTTATGCCCCGCTATCGTATCCAAATCAAAGGCGTGCATCGGCTGCCCATATTCCTCCATCACGTAGTTAGTTATGTCAACCAAATTGTTGATCGGGCGGATACCGCTGGCCGCCAGGCGTCTCTGCATCCATTTAGGAGAAGGTCCTATTTTAATATTGGTACATACTCTCGCAATATATCTGGAGCACAAGTCCGGGTCCTTTACATCCACAGAAATATAGTTCTCAACCCTTTCGTCATTTTCTTTCACTTCCACTGCCGGAACGACGAAAGGCTTTCTAAAAGTTGCCGCCGCCTCGCGCGCAATGCCAAGCACACTGTAACAGTCCACGCGGTTGGAGGTGATCTCGTATTCAAATACAGTATCCTTGAGCCCCAAAGCTTCTGCTGCATCGGAGCCTACCTGCACATCGTTTCCGAAAATATAAATACCGTATTCGGGTGCCTCCGGATACATTTCTCTCGTAGTTCCAAGCTCCTCGATAGAGCACATCATACCGTAAGAGGGAACGCCGCGAAGCTTGCCTGCCTTGATTTCGATCCCATTTTCAGGAAGCGGACCGCCGTCATGTCCTCCCGCCACTTTACCTCCGTCTAATACCACCGGTACTTTATCTCCTTCTTTGACATTAGGAGCGCCCGTAACGATCTGTATCACTTCTCTTCCTACGTTCACCTGACATACGATCAGTTTATCCGCATCGGGATGCCTCTCTATTTTTTCAATCTGACCTACTACTATTTTTTCCAGATTCTTATCCAATCTTTCATAACCTTCCACCTTCGTTCCCGACAGTGTCATCGCATCACAATATTCCTGATCGGTACATTCCAGTTCCGGTACATATGCTTTGATCCATGATAATGCTGTGTTCATCTTTTATTCTCCTTCATTATACACACGTATGCCGTCTTTTTTCCTGCCTTTTTAAAAAAGCCGCCGTTAAAATTGTTTCAGGAAACGAATATCGTTCTCGTAAAGCAGACGCATGTCATCGATTTCATATTTCAAAAGTGCAATGCGCTCCAAACCTATGCCGAAAGCAAAGCCGGTATATTTCTCGGGGTCGATGCCGCTCATCCGAAGCACATGAGGATGTACCATCCCGCAGCCCAATATTTCAATCCAGCCGGAGCCTTTACAGAACCGGCAGCCTTTGCCGCCGCATTTATAGCAGGAAACATCCATTTCTGCGCTGGGCTCCGTAAATTGGAAATGATGAGGTCTGAATTTTACTTCGGTGCTTTCCCCGAATAGTTCTTTTGCAAACACTGCAAGCGTTCCTTTCAAATCAGCGAAAGTAATATTTTTATCGATTACCAGGCCTTCAATCTGATGGAAGGACGGAGAGTGGGTGGCATCCACTTCATCAGAGCGGAACACTCTTCCAGGAGCCAGCATGCGGATAGGCAGATGTCCTTTTTCCATCTCGTGTACCTGAGTGGGCGAAGTCTGTGACCTTAGCAGAATATCTCCGGTGATATAAAAGGTATCCTGCTCATCTTTCGCAGGATGTCCCTCAGGAATATTCAGCGCCTCAAAATTGTAGTAATCCTTTTCAATTTCCGGTCCTTCTACAACTTCGTACCCCATGCCTACGAAGATCCTCTCCACTTCCTCCAACGCTATCGTATTCGGATGACGGTGTCCCATATTATTCTTCCCGGCAGGAAGAGTCACATCGATGACCTCCGCTTTCATCCTGGTCTCCCGCAGGGAACGTTCCATTTTCACTCTGTATTCTTCCAATACTTTTTCTATCTCTTCTCTCGTCTCGTTGACAAACTGCCCTACCTTGGGTCTATCTTCCGGTGCTACATCCTTCATACTTTTCAGAACCGCCGTAAGTTCCCCTTTTTTCCCCAAGTAATTCACGCGAATCTCATTCAATTTCTCAAGCGCATCGCTGGCTTCTATCTGTCTGATGGCTTCTTCTTTAATCTGGTTTAATTTTTCTTTCATTGCTTTTCCTTTCTTCTAACTGTCAGGGAAGCGGTTATTAGGAGCACTTTCCTATGAAATAAAAAATCCCTGACACTACTCTCATAATGTCAGGGACGAAATTTATTCCGCGGTACCACCCGAATTCCTGTTAGATAACAGACTCTCTTCTCACGTAACGTGTGATCTACGTCCTGAACTAATTTATGCTTCCCAAAATCACAAAACGGCCAAGCAATATATTTCATACAGGATGCTCCGGTGGGAATCTCAAGCGACATCTGAACTGGGGGAAGCTTTCAGCCGGTGACTTCCTCTCTCTGACAGAAAATGTAACTCTACTAACACCTTCATAGCATTTCTTGTTATATATTTATTTTATAGCATTCTAACTGATTCCCATTGTAGTGAATCTTTTTTCAAATGTCAAGTCTCTTCTTTTCTGTACATCAATTGTTGTTATGAAGCCGTACGCCGAACAGAAATTTATAGGCCGGCCCAAAATATCTGTTGATATAAGCTCCTATCATAATGATATAAATGCACATGTACAGCCAAAGCATGATAACAACGATAGTCGCCAGATTGCCGTAAGTGCTAAAATCATTCACTCCTCCCACATAGATGGAAAAGGCCCATGAAAACAAGTTCCAAACGATTGCGGAGAAAACAGCCCCTGGTATCTGCAGCGTGAATTTCAGTTTCTTATTGGGTATATAGGCATAAATCATGGTAAACCCTAAAATCATGATTACAAAGGAAAACAACAATCGGAAATTCATTAAAAAATCGAATATCTTTTTTGTCTCCGGCACATTTCTGATCACGCCGTTTACCAAAGCATTTCCAAATACCATTACTACCAGGGATAATAGCAAGACTAAGAGCATGAGTATCGTATAGAAAGCGGCGATTCCCCGAAGCACCACATAATTTCTATCCTCATCTACGTCGTTGATCTCATTCAATCCCCGGATAAGGGCCAGCATTCCCTTCGCCGCCGACCAGAGCGTAGCGATTGCCGCTATGGAAATGACTCCCGCCGATTTATCATACACATCTTCTATAATCGATACTACAAGGGAATCCACCATATCCGGCGTCATATCCGTCATAAAGGTCATGAGATTCGCTTCCGTGATGGTCGTATACGGAATGATGGAGCAAAGCAAAATCAGCATGGGAATTAACGACAAAAAAAGGAAAAATGCCGTACTTGCTGCAAAAGCGCTGATATTTTTTCTGTTCGTCTGTCTATTGAAGTCATTGAAGATATAAAGGATTCTTTTAAACACTCACCGTCTCCCTTCCACCTGTTAATATGCATTTTTTATTTCGCAGGTCTGGTAAAAAAATGATAGAATACCCTGCGCATCAAAGCCCGTATTCGCCATAGCTTTCGCGCCGTTCTGAGACATTCCTACGCCGTGTCCGTATCCTCCCCCGACTAAGGTATATCCTACCACAACGCTTCCTTCTTTGCTAGTCGTAATTGTCATATAGGCGCTGGGAAGCAGCGTGGGTGTCGCCACCTCACTTCCATCCTGTCTGATTACCATACTCTCTCCATCGCTTAGCACATATCTTATATTGTGCTCTGATATGATTTTATATGTATTTTTTGTCCCTTCTATGATGAGTTCATCCGCCGCGCCACCGCTGTTTCTTTTTTCGATATAGATATTCTTTATCTCTCCCAGTTTTTTTACGGGCTCACTTGAAAAGCTTCCGTCCTTTATCTTTGTCAGAACGAGTTTTTCATTCGCTTCATAGCGCTTTTGAATTGAAGCAAGGATTTTCTCTGAGTCCACATGTTCCACTTCATATTTCCACCGGTACCAAGCCTCTTCTTTTTCGTAATCAGAATCGAAGGACCTGCCGATGAAGGAAGCGAATACATCCTCCTTCGTCATTTCTTCTCCGCTATATTGCTCACCACCTTCTCCTATCCGCTTTGCTACTAGATAGGAAGTATCCTCTTCGGAATCTGATTTCCATATATTGGTGTCCGAACCGAAACCACAGGAGGTGGAATAATAATAGGAACCGCACAACTCTTCGCCGTAGTACAGCAGTTCTCCCGCCGTATCCTTCACCGCCTTGGTGGTCTGGGCGTTCTCAGCGATATTATTATATACTTGATATCCTACGCTGTCATCCACATGCGCTCCGAACTGGGCGATACCCGAATGGGACATATGCCTGTAGGCGTAGGTTCTGGCGCATATCGCCTGCGCCTTCAACGCTTCTAACGGATAAGAGGCCGGCATCTCGCTCGGAACCACGGAATACAAATACTCCTCTAACAAGACTTCATTCACGGCCACCAAGCCTTCCGAAGTACGGGATATCTCCAGCTTTCCCCGATAAGCGGGGGTTCCCTGTGCACGCCCTATGGACAATAGCTGAATTCTTCCCGTCAAAGCTGTGGGCTCTATATAAACCCTTTCTCCTGCAAAATATTCGCTGTCCCCATCGATAACAACTTTTTCTCCTGCCTTATGTTCTTCTCTCTTCAAGTCATTGTAATTGCCATAGCTTACCGTAAAATCCGTGTCCGCCGTAAATTCCAGCTTTTCATGATAAGCGCTGGCGAAATCCGTATTTTTTATGACCACTCGGATATTTTCCATGGCTTCGTCTCTGGTGATAAGTCCCGCACATACAATCCCATCCTCCAAAACGAAATCCGTAAAATTATAGCCGATCCGCAGGTCTTCCTGTCTGCACTCGCTCAGTGTCCCGTACAGTTTATAAATCTTCAGCCCTTCATCATAAGGATATTTTCCATATCCTTCGATTTCGATACTGCCATCTCCGAAGCTTAATAACTTCCCGTTTATCTTTTCATTCTTGATTTTTACCGATTGCAGGATTCCGTCTGCAAATTCCATATCGGCAATCTGCTCCCTCTGCGCTTGCTCAGCCTTCTCATACGGAAATTCTATTTCGTATCCTTGCACGAACGCCCGCAGCGTACCGTCCTGCGCTTCTACTAACCATGTATTATGCAGACTATATCCGCGGCTCACCGCCTGATAGACGGCAAGGAATACATCGTCCTTCTTATATGCCTTGATTACCTGGTATTTGTATTGAGGAAACGAATCCGAGGCATAAAAAAATCTCCCCTTCTCCGTCAGCATTTCTTTCTCTGCAAACGCATTTCCTTCTTCGTCCCATACCTCCAGCCCCGTCCCCAATATAACTATATTCTCAAAAGCGATTCTCTCTCTCATATCATAATAGGTGAGCAGGCTGTCGTAAAGACGATACCAATCCTCTTTCAAAAAAAAGAAGCCGTCTTTATACTTCTCTTCATATTCCTTCTCATACCCGGATGCGGCATCCTGCGGCATAGCTGCAGAAAATATGCTTAAAAACTGTTCGTAGGTTAAGACTGCTTCCGGATTCGCAGCCAACTCCCCCTTAAGCTCAGCAAGAGCCGTTTCCAACCCGTCTCCTGCCTCCAGTGCCTCGCTGAGAAGCAGCACATCCTGAAGCCTTATGTATTCTCCTTCGGGCTGTTTTATCCTCCCCATGCGGATACTTACAGCCAATATGTAAACAATAATAAGCAGGCCAACGATACAAAACAGCATTTTCAGAAACATTCTGACATTTTTATTCATTAAAAATCTCCCGGTCTTCTATTTTCACGCGGCAACGCCGGAATACGACGCCTCATAAATCATAATTTTCTATTGGAAAAAAGCAGCCAATACGGCTGCTTTTTTCCTTCGTAGCATACTACATAAATCCCCAAAATGCCGGTTCTTGTACTTTGACTCCTAGCAAAGCTAGGTGGGTGACCGCAACCTTACTTTTGCCTTCCCCTCCAATCCTCTTTCGAGTGGGGGCTTGACAGCGATAAGGCAATGTAGGAATCCCGTTTAAAGTATCTGTAGGTTCAAAATAACAAGAGTTATCGAACATTTCAGGCTACTATTATTATATCCAACC
>JAEWPN010000175.1 GCA_023399455.1 Bacillota bacterium | reverse complement strand
GTTCCCACGGGGCTTGTTTCGGTGACTCTATTCGAAGTATTGTCCTTTTATTTTTCAAAAAAAAGACAGATTGGTACTTTAGGAGAAGTTATATTTTTTAAAAATTACATTTTACGGAAACTCAAGTTAAAATATAGAAGCCACTATCAATTTTGTAGGATTACAATACATATGTTACAAAACTAAATAATAAAAAGCGAGAATACCTTTTTGTGTTATATTTAAGTCACCACAACAAAAACCTACACAAAGGAGCGTATTCTCGCATGGCTAGTATAACACAGGATATGAGGTATCGTCTATCTCTCATTCATTACGCGGATAAGTATGGTGTCTCCAAGGCCGCTGTCAGATATAAGACCAACAGACAGTATATTTATCGTTGGAAACGTCGTTTTGATGGTTCTATCGAATCCCTTAGGGACCGTTCCAGAAAACCTCACCATCACCCCAACCAGCATACCGATGCCGAAAGGAAGCTCATTTCGGATATGCGCAGACGCAATCCAGATGCCGGACTGGTCGTCCTTTGGGTCAAGCTCATGCAGCGGGGATACTCCCGCTCCATCCCCGGACTCTATCGCTTCCTGAGAAAACAGGGCATTCTGGCACGAAGACCTCCAAATCCCAAGTACATCCCTAAGCCTTACGAAGCCATGAGCTATCCCGGACAGCGCATCCAGATCGACGTCAAATTTGTCCCTTCTGTCTGCCTGACAGGTGATGCCAAAGGGAAGCGTTTTTATCAATACACAGCCATCGATGAATTCTCCCGATGGCGTTTCGTGGAAGCCTTTGAAGAACACAGTTCTTATTCTTCCTCACAGTTTTTGGAGCACCTGATCAAAGCATTTCCCTTACCCATCGAGTGTGTGCAGACCGATAATGGGCAGGAATTCACCAAGCGGTTTGCTTCTTATGGTGGTTGCGATAAACCGACTCTTTTTCAGGTAAGGCTACAGCAGCATGGCATCCGTCATAAGTTGATCCGTCCCTTCACTCCAAGACATAATGGGAAGGTAGAGCGCAGCCACAGAAAAGACAATGAACGCTTTTATGCCACCCATCGATTCTACTCATTGGAGGACTTTGGCAGACAGTTAAAGATCTATAACACAAGGGATTATAACCGCTTTCCCATGAGGCCCCTTGGATGGAAATCTCCCGCAGAGATATTAAAGAATTATTTACGGTCACTGTAACATATGTTTGACAAACCTACATAAAATATAGAAGCCACTATCAATTTACATTTTGAAAATAAATTGATAGTTCCCCATATCTAATTGATTATAAGTTCCTAACCTTCTTTAAAAATTCATTAATCGTTGATTTCATTACTCTTTTATCCAATCTTTGTATTCTTTCTATATCATTATTGAACTTCATCTAAGAACTCAATCATAATCTCAATAAATTCTTCGGGTTTATCGTAGTGTATATCGTGTCCAGGGGAATCCACATTAATCCGTTTTCCATTTTCCAACAACTCAATCACATGATCAGCATCTTCATCCGATAAGGCTGCTACTAGTAAATCTCCATCGTAACTTGTTGCAGCTTTTATGAATACTGTAGGGCTTTTAATTTTTGATAACACTTCGGATTGATTATAGTCCTCAAACCAGGTATTATCATAAAATGTTTCTCCAAACTTGCGATCATATGGATAAGTCGCGGTTTCAAATATCCTATTTATCTGTGGTGGTAAATACTTTATGTGTACAGGCTCATTAGGGTGCTTTTTATGATATGCTACTGCATCTTTAGAAAATTTATTCCAAAGAAAATCCCCAAACATATTTCTCCAATAACTTCTTTCTAAACTATACTTGAAGTAATCCTTCTCTTCATCTTGATTTTTAAAGTCTTCATATAATTGAAAACCATATACCCATACATATGTTTTTTCTCGTCTACCTGGTTCCGTTGAAAAGAAGGGGGAATCTTCAATAACTGTACCCAGTATACGATCTGGTGCATATGCAGCCAACCATGCAGCAATCATTCCACCTGAGGAATGACCGGAAACTACTGTTTTTTGCCCTATTTCTACATCAATAAATTCTATAAAATCTTCCGCCATTTCTTTAGCCGAATATTTCTCAGGATTCATATCAGATTCTCCATGCCCGTGGCAATCCACAGCGTATACATGGTAATGCTTTGATAATTCAGGCAATACTTTTGCATAATCCTCCCAAGACATACCTTGACCATGAATGAGTAGAAGCGGTGTTTTTCCATTGTTTGGACCTTCTCCATAATTTAATATGGTGCCATCCTTTAGCTCTATTTGTTTTTCAACAAATCCAGCTCTATACATTTTTTTAAGGGGGTTCTCAATATAAGTAATATTATTATAGAAGTAACTTCCCACCATAAATAGTATAAATACTAAAATTCCGCTTAATATTATTTTCTTTTTCTTTTTCATCTTTATATCGTGTCCTTCCTTAATTAGATAACTACATTTATGGATCCCTTAAAATTCATTCTGCATTAAAGGTATCTACTACTCCTTGCATTCTTTCGCTTTATAAGCAGCTTCTACAAAATGCATAAATTTATCTTGTTTCACCAAGGCAATTCCCTGTGCCTCATCGCCTAAAACCAACAAACTGTCTTGAGGACAAATGTTAAATATTTCTCTGGCTTTTTTAGGAATTACAATTTGTCCCCTTTCTCCAACCTTTACCGTTCCAAATACGTGTTTCCCTTCAGGCTGAATACCTATTCCGTTTTTTTGTTTCGAATGATTTACTAAGTCGTCCAAGGTAACTCCATACAATTCTGCCAACGCAATACAATTATTGATATCAGGTACAGTTTCACCATTTTCCCACTTTGCAACCGCTTGTCTTGAAACACTTATCTTTTCAGCAACCTCTTCTTGTGTGTATCTATGGGCTTTTCGCAATTCTTTCAGATTCATATTTATCATACTTTTCACATCCTTTATACTTATTATATTATAACCTTTCTATTAATCAATCAATTAAACATAACATATCCTGTTATGTTCAGTTTACATTATTCTTCATTTTTTTATTTGAAATATTACTCATCCATATCCTTATTTAGTAGCTGACATCATCTCCCAAACAATAAAAATAAGGGTTCCTTAACACGACTTCCTCTGGCAAAATAGCCGGAAGAAAAACCTAATGTCTGGAAAACCCTTATTTATAAGCTTTTTTCAGCCTTTCTATTTATCCACCCTTGATATCAATACCGCACATTCCACATGCTCTGAGATGACAATAATGATATCACCTGAAGCTGGTATCCCCTTGTTGGAAGTATATCTTTCAAAAAATTTGACAAAACTTATCATCTAGTACAATTTCCATGCCTAAAACCACAATATTAATA
>JAEWPN010000167.1 GCA_023399455.1 Bacillota bacterium | reverse complement strand
AGGGGATATGTCCAAGGAACAGAGTGAGATATCTAAACAGCTATATGATGTTGTGAATAAGTTTAAATTATAGAGAAAGAAGGGCTGCCAAAAGGCAGCCCTTTGCCAATCAGGCTATTAGGCTAGTGTGCTGGCACGCTGACATCTTGTCTAATAACTTGCCTGAATTTCCATCTGCTTCGTTGGCGTCAATCGACGTAGCCACCGCTACGCCTCATTCCTCCGCCTTGCAGACGGAAAATTCATTCTGCGTCATTAGCCCAAGTGCCAACGTGTCAGCACACTAGTTATACTGTAGCAGAGTTGAGCAGATGTTTAGAAAGCCTGTTTATTTCTTTTACTGCTGCTTCTGAAAGTCGATTTGCCTCCGCTTCGCTGATTTTATATTCCGAAGTATCGTTTCGAGTTGGCTTTGAACATTTGGAAATTAAAGTCTTTATGTGCTGATCGAGCAGGATAACAGGTTTTTTTCCTGTTCGTTTCAAAAGCTCTCTGTGCAGTGTTTTATTTTCACCATCTGCCCCACCGCTGATAGAAAGAAATCCATATGCCTGCGGATTGGATTTTAAATAGCGTAAAAAAGCTCTGATCGGTGAAGCCACATGTCCCATCCAGACAGGAGTACAAAAAAGGATCAAGTCATACTGGGTGATGACATCCGTAGCAGGCCGCACCTCCGGAGTCCGTGCAAAAAGCATATCCATTATGATAGTCCGCATTGTCACAGGCCTTTGTGTTGTGATCTTAATGTGCTTTGCTGATAAACCCTTTGCCACGAATTCAGCAAGCATATCATTGTTGCCGGTGTAAGAATAAGAAATAACTGCAATATTCATGAAATATCTCCCCAACTATTGTTTTACTGCTTGTTTCAACGCATTTTCCAGTGCTTTCAGGTGTGCTTTGGAAGTGAGTGTAGCCCCGCTGATTGCATCCACCTGCAGCGATTTGGTTTCCCTCACCTTTTGGAACAGATCATCTATGGTTTTTCCTTTTGTCAATTCGGCAGGGTTTCCGTTACTGTCCAGCGCGCCTTCCAGTATGTTTATCTTTGTAATTTTACCTTCTGATATGGTAACTTCAACGCTGGCATTTCTGAAATTTCCCTTTGTGGCGTTATATTCTCCGATATAGGTTCCATCCTGAAGTTTTGTGAAGTCAATATTTCCGATGGTAAGTATTTGAAGCTCCCGGCGTCCTGGAGCATCGGCGAGAAGTGCGATTATCGTACTTAGGACAATGATACCTGCAATAATCAAAAGGATAAGCCGGATTCTGCCCTTTTTTACACCAGTTTTAAAAGCCGTCATTTACATTCCTCCAATCTTTATAAAATTATACGTTAACCATCCTATTCCAAAGTGATTTTTACATGCTCGTTTTTATCCGGTTCGTCAACCTCAACAAGAACACAAGGCAATGTCATTTCACCGCTGTCCAGTGCTTCAAAGATGGCATCCATATCGATATCCTTGAGCCGTTCCAGTTCATTTTCGGCATCTCCTTTCTTTTTTGAGTTATTTGCCATCTGTCCGAACTTAAGCCCCATTTTCACGACAAAATATGGAATACGCACATTGGCGGTCAAAACCCCGTTTTCGGTAACTTCAATTCGAATACTTTTTGGTTTAACAGAATTCATGTCTCCCATAAATTAACCTCCTTAAATAAATATTATGAATGAATATTTTTTTACTCATTCATTTTTAGCTCTGAAAATACTACTCCGTTTAACTATCGGAGCAGTTTATCAGGCTTTTCATAATAAGCTCCGTCATAAGATGTAAAAGTTCCGGAAAATATTCAAGCCCGATTTCCTCCTTATGTGTGTCGGCATTTATAATAGCCGCAAAAATCATCATAATCATTTTACTATCTATGTCATTTCGTATTTTCCCGCGCTTCTGCCAAAGAACTATTAGTTCCAGAAAGTTGTCATATAGAAAATCAACTGTATCAATGCCGTTGTCTTCACGATATACTTGCTCCAGCTTTTCAAAGACGCTTCTATTGTACCATTCCCTCAGAATAGGATTTGCCTTTGTCCCCTCAACATTTAATTTAAGCATCTGCCCTACTACGTCCATAGGGCTCTGTTCCAGGTCAAGCGACTGAAAGCACGCTTGTTTCAGTTTACTATTCTCTTCCAGAAAAATATCCATAAAGAGTTTTTCTTTAGAGGAATAATAGTTATAAAAAGTTCCCACCGCCATTCCGGCTTTTTTTGTAATCTCGGAAATATTGGTATCCTTGAATCCCTTTTCCCGGAACAGTTCTTTTGCGCAGTCATAAATTAATAACTTTTTATCTTCCACTGATATACCTCCAAGTTAACAGCCAGAGTATGAATGAAAAAATAAATATTCATTCATATTATAATTAATAAAATAAAATTTGTCAATCCATGAATCTTTACTTGAGTTTTCGTAGTTTTATCCACAAACCCCTTGTTTCACTAGTAATGCAATGAACAACTTTCAGAAAATGCCCAAAATATAAGGAATCACCAGTCCTTTTGTAGTAGAATTAAGTTGCGAAAC
>JAEWPN010000145.1 GCA_023399455.1 Bacillota bacterium | reverse complement strand
TTCATGACCAGCCTATTTCATAATTTTCTTTTGATGCATACTCATAATCATAGATAATAGATGTAACTACATCCTTCGCCAATGATCTTGCTGTATTTTTAAGAATCCCGTCCCTTACCTTCTTGTGCTGAACCGGCATATACTGATATAACATATTTAGCGGAATTTCCACCATATCAAGATTATGAAAAAGCAGTTCTATCGATTCAGTAACTTCTTTTTCTCCTAAATAGTAACGGCATCTATCAGAAAAACTGTACTTTCTTGCCAATTTCAGATATTTCTCTGATCCATGATAATGCTTTTTCCAGTTATCCGGTTTTTCCAGCATTACTTTTTCCAATACTTGGATAAACCCAGAGCACTTGCATTCTTCATCTATCAGTTCTTCTTCCATTTTATTCAAGGCAAACAGTGCTTCCCGAAGTGCAAATGTAAGTGCCGGACCTACTTTTAAAATTCCAACACCGTCTTCCACCATTTCACGCAAAGCTTTTGCACTCTGATAGTCGGTGGAGTGTCCTTCAAATACAAGACTATTATATTTTTTCAATGCCATACATAACTCTCTTGCCTTCATTCGATCATATTTACAAATTGATGAATCGGAAAACTCAACACCCGGCTGTACAACAACTGCAATAATATCATCCCATGCATTTTCCAAATCATACTCCTGAAAGACATCTGTGTACGTTTCCACTGTGTCCTCAAAATCTTCCACCGTTGTGACCATTACATCTTCTTCCGCTTCCTGGCTTCCTCCCGGTATTGGCACCTCACTTCCAATGATGTATACCGGTTTCACAGCATGAGGATTCAGTTTCTTCACCTCCTTAAAAGCTTCTTCACACACTTTAAGTAACCTTGCACCACGACTTGCAATTACACGTGTCGGCAATTTTTCTTCTTTTGGATCATCGCCTAATTTCATGCTGGTATCCAAATGTATTTTGGTAAATCCGGCTTTTACATAAGAGGCCACCAATACTTCCGCCTTTTTCATCGCTGTTTCCTCTGTTTCGCGGCACCATGTCAAAGGACCCAAATGATCTCCTCCCAATATAATTTTGGCTTCATCAAAACCGATGCGGTGCGCTATCGCGAGAACCATCCTTACAAAATCAGGCGGCTTCATTCCCGTATACCCCCCGAATTGGTTTACCTGATTCGCGGTCGCCTCAATCAGAGCAATATCATCATGTCTTAATGCTTCCTCCAGCACAGCTTCAATAACCAGTTCATTTGCAGTGCAATATGACGGCACCGCACAATGAATTCCTCTTTTCCGTTTTTCTATCATTGCCTTTAATGGATGCTGCATAGTTTCTCCTCTCTAATCATCTCCATGATACCAGGATCAAAAGGGTATCAGGGGGTAAAATACCTTATGACCCCTATACATAATTATGTATGGTCACACCTTTAACAACGCGGTTAACAGTGCCGTCCGGGCTCGGATTATCCGGTGTAATTCCCAATTCAAGCGAATTAAAAAATCCTAATAGTTGTCCATATAGCAAATAGTTAAAGCATGCATAATTATCCGGTATTTGTTTTCCCGCTACCGTAATATAGGTATCACATGTATTTATTAACGACCTTTCATCTTTATAAGAAAAAACCGTAAGCCTGTGATTTCCGTTATCATGGTGAATTTCCCGAATCAAATCTTTACAATAAAGATTCGTGTAATCATTTTGTGACATCAACACTATAATATTAGTCTTATCATCCATAAATGTTTTAGGTCCATGGCGAAATCCCAGAATAGATTCCTGTATTGTAGCTATTCTTCCGTTTGTTAATTCCATATTTTTTAATGCTAGTTCCTGAATCAATCCATGGAAGCAACCTGCTCCCAGATATACTAATCTTTGCACAGGATATGTACTAAGATTTTTTATTTCCTGCCATTGATTCTCCAATATTTCTTTTCCTTGCTCTATTATGATATCGATATATTTTTTATTTTCTTTGAGATGATCAATGTCAAAAAACAGAAGTGCTGCAAGCATCATACATGATAAGGAACTGGTCATGGCAAATCCTTTGTCATTCGTTTTATCCGGAAGAAGAAAAACAAAATTGTCTTTTTCCATTTCTGCCTGTTTTGCAAGTTCGCCTTCTTTATTGCATGTGATAATCACCTGCACAATGTCTTTTACATGATCCTGAAACGAGTTATACGCCCCCACGCTTTCAGGGCTGTTTCCTGAACGTGCAAAAGATACCAAAACAGTCTTTGTATCCGCTTCCACATATTCTTCAGGATTAGACACAATATCCGTAGTCGCTATTGCTTCCATACGTACATTCATTTTATGGGATAGGTAATTTACAATCGTATCTCCGATATAATCTGAAGATCCTGCACCAGTAAAAATAACTTTTGCATCTTTTGTTACATGCTTTTTTAGAAAACTCCTGATATTTGTTTCATTTTGTACAATCAACCGGTATGTCTCACTCCATAATTCAGGCTGCTGCATAATTTCACTTGCTGTACATAATGCATTTAACTTCTCTAATTCTTTCTTTTCATATCCGAATATCATACTTTATTCTCCTTTATTCATATCTTCTATTTAACAGTATCTATATTTTTACTTCTATAAAATATCAAAATCCGTTTCTATCACTTCTCTGATAAATGCACTGCATGGTTCTTTCTTATCTTCATAGTATTTAGCCAATAATCCGGCACCAACCCAGGGACTTCCCTGAGATTCTACTATCGTAATATTGAGATCAGATAAATATTTCTTTAGAGGCGTCACAACAAGTTCTCCTGTTTTAAAGATTCCTCCCGAATAAGAAACCGGGCATTTTTCATGAAATTGCAATCGAATATACAGAGTTCTTATTATCATTGCCAATTCTTTTGCCGCATCATCATATGCCTGAATCGCCGATTGGTCGCCCTGCTTAGCTGCTTCCAACAATAGTTTCTGCAAGAAAGCGATTTTGCTCCGATAGGGCTGGTAATCTTTTTCAAACAAATCTATTATTTCCTTATCCTCCGTGAGACCGAAATATTCTTTTACTATTTCATATAGCGGTCCCTTCTTCAGACG
>JAEWPN010000061.1 GCA_023399455.1 Bacillota bacterium | reverse complement strand
TACCCGATGATGCTTATTGGACTTTAGGACAACTAATGAACCGCAGAGATAATATCAGAACGCAGATCATACGGCTGAAGAATCAGCTCCACGAACAACTATGCGTAGCATACCCAAGCTATAAAGAATTCTTTTCTTTAATCGATGGGAAAACTGCATTATACTTTTGGGACAAATATCCATCCCCAGAGCATTTGAAAAATAAGACAGCCAAGGAATTGGCAGAGGAATTAATTCATGTCAGTCACAATATTTGTTCTGTCAAACGAGCAGAATTGATTCTCACCTCAATAAAAGAAGACGGAGCACTAAAACGGAACCATCAGGAGAGTAGAGATGCCATTACCAGAAGTCTTGTCCGTGACTTATGTCATTATAAAGACCAATTAGATGAAGTAGAGAAAGCAGTATCTGAACTACTTCCAACTTTTGAATGTACACTCACTACCATACCGGGAGTCGGAATCATAACCGCTGCACAGCTATTATCAGAAATTGGAAATATCAATCGTTTTCCCAGTGCCAATAAATTAGCCAAGTTTGCAGGGATAGCCCCTATCAATTTTTCCTCAGCAGGAAAAGGAAAAGATATGACACCAAAGCAGGGAAATCGAAGGCTGCAAGCAATCTTCTTTTTTCTGGCCATTCAGATGATTCAGGTATCTCGTCATGGAACACCCCGGTGCCCTATCTTTTTGGATTACTACACGAAACGTGTGGAAGAAGGAAAAAATAAAAAGCAGGTCTTAATCTGCATCGCAAGAAGACTTGTAAATATCGTATACGCAATGCTAAAGAACAAAACCGAATGGCGTGTGCCAGAAGATTATCAGAACCAATAAAGCAGGGAGATATTAGAAAACATAGCGGTAAAATCAGTTCTATGCTAAAATTTAGATATATAAAGGTTGTAGGGTGTACCGCTTGGTTAATATTTTGCAAAATACCGGAGCAGAAACGTTTCTTAAGCATAAGTATTCAGAGTGTCTGTCAAGGGTGGTTCACACAGTATTAATCCAAACGATATTAGATTTAGCCGAAGTTGGGTCAGATATAGAACAAGAACCCTCTTTAATTGAAAATAACTCTTCAAGCTTATCTATTACATTAATTAGTTTTAATGAAGATATTTTAAAATCAATGACTAAGAATGTATATGATTGGTTGATTTTCCTCAAAATAAATTTGGATAATAATGTGAAAGATTATTTTAATCAAAATATAAATAGTATTGAATTGGTCAGTGAACAAACCGGTGAATTTTTTACGATTTATTTAGGTAAGGATGTTTTAGAATATTCGGAGGAAGAAATTCAAAGGATTATCCTGCAGCAAACAGAACGTATAAAATAAAGAAAGAGAGGAAAAAAG
The DNA here is from genome assembly GCA_023399455.1 of Bacillota bacterium. Taxonomy (GTDB): domain Bacteria; phylum Bacillota; class Clostridia; order Lachnospirales; family Lachnospiraceae; genus Kineothrix; species Kineothrix sedimenti. The sequence continues at coordinate 4,032 of JAEWPN010000061.1, read as the reverse complement.
TATTACATGGAAGAGGGGACATCAATGAAAACATTGAAAATTATATTAATATTAATGCTTATCCTTATTACTACAGGATGCGGTCAAAAGAATGAAGAAGGAGAAAACGAAATACCAAAAATAACTGTTTTAGAAGAACGGGAAACAGCAGATTCATCAAAAGTTGATATACAGGATAACGGAACAGAAAAAAATAAAATTGAAGAAACATCAAGACCAAGCAAGGAGGAAGTCCTAAGCAAGAGAGCTCAGGTTCTTGATGGCATGAGTGAAGAAGAAGTAAACCGAATGAATCAGGTTATCAAAGATATCAATCTTAAAATGGAGCAGGAAATTATGTGGGGCAACCGTTTAGTAAGCCTGAGTGACCCACAAGATTTATACTGGAACTTGTTGAATAATACCGGTGAAGTACAAATAGGATGGGCCTATGAACAAGATGCACTTGTTCTAAAGAAGAGTACTGAACTATCAGAAGACGAATTCAATGAACAGTACGGTATAGCGGTCATGGAATATAATGAATATACTTCTGAGGACTTCGTTTCATGTATGCAAGAATTGCGGGATAGCACAAATCATGAAGATCTTAAAAAAGATTTTAATCAATTAATCGATAATATGGAAAAGGCCGAAGAAACTCATAATGTAGAATATATAGAAAATATATATAAAATTATACATGATATGGATTATTTTTTACTCCGTTATGGCCCTGAAGATGTAGGTAAATATACAGAAGACAGTTCAACGGTTAATAAATACTATGGTGTATTGAATGTGTATTAAGAGATTATAAATCATGCATAAAGTAATGCGATGAATGGCTGATGCCATTTACTGCATTACTTTATTTAAGCCATATTACCAAGTTCTATACATATTAATTGTGACGGTCCCGAACCAACACTAAGTCCTTTTGCAAATATGTAGAAAAAATTATATAGATATAAACACTATCCTTTCGCCTGAAATCCACTCATTAGAACGGCAGCAGCGTCTGCTTCTTCTTTCAGATAGGTTAAGCAGATTACGAATAATCGATTTCCATTCTGAGCGAAATAGTAATCCTGCTCTTTTACTACATTGTCAAAACTTGTTATGTTTATAGTGCCGTGAAACTTTGCAAATTCTTTGCCCGCTACGGTTACATTTTCCAGGGTATCTCCAGTTGTTAAATCTATGTTGGATAAATCCCAGACATAGGACATATATGCCTCGATGTATTCATTTAACGCTATAGAAGGCGGTACTGTGATAATGTTCACATTTACATTGGGAATGCCGGTGGGAGATGAGCACATCATTTCCAGATTGGATTCAGTCGCAAGTCCATCATATTCCGGCTCGGAAGAATCCAAGTCTGTAGATACCAGATCAGTCACGACTTCTGCCAACTCGGCTATTTCTTCATTCGTTAACATTGCATAACCAGCCGGTGCTGTAAATTTGATGCCCATCCAGTCATTTACATAGTCTGCACCACTGTAATCTGCTCCTTCATAAGAGGTAGTTTCTTCATAGGAAGCAATTTCTTCATAAGGAGAAGTCCCTCCATAAGAAACAGTTTCTGCTGAATTTTCACCCTGCTCCTGGGTGGTGTCGGAGCTGAGGTATGTTTCTTCAATTTCATCTGCTGCATAATAAGAACCATAGAGTTCATCCGGCAAAGGCTCTTCCGTATCATAGCCGGCACTCAGCGAAGCCCCCTGAGTGCTGGATGTGAGATTCTGATGGGTGATTCCAAGAACGATGATATAGATGATTAGACCTGAAGTCAGGGTAAAAATTGCGAAGAGTATGCTGATGCATACTGTGTGAATTGTTTTCATTAAAAATATATTTTATATGCAATCTATTGATAAAAACATTGATAATGTAAATAACAGAGATTTATAGCGGCTAAAAGAAAAATATGGTAAAATCTAAACAATAAAATAATATATACTATAGCATTGCTCCATAAACAAAAAACAGTATATCTTTAAAATCCAGATAAGAACCAACTACTAATTCAAGAACTAATTCTCAATAGTATTCATAATAATAGGAGGCATCGAGTATGTATAAAGGATTTAAAATGAGATTGTATGCAGGACAAGAAGCGGAATATGAGAGACGTCATAATGAACTATGGCCTGAGATGCAGGAGATGATTCATGAGCACGGAGGAAAGAATTATTCGATTTTTCTGGATAGAGAGACACTGACCTTATTCGGCTATATCGAAATAGAAGATGAAGCGCTCTGGGCAAAGGGAGCGGATACGGAAATCAATCGAAAATGGTGGGATTTCATGGCAGACATCATGGAGACTAATCCCGACAATAGCCCTGTAGCAACAGATTTACACCCGGTCTTTCATCTGGACTGAGCTATCAGCACTCCAATCGATTTAACATCTCACAAAAAGGAGAACACTCATGATAATAGAATCTCATTGTCTTACAGTACCCGGTCAAAAGACCGGACCAGCCGAACTTACTGTGTACCGCATCGATAACATCAGCGTTGCACCGGAGAAAAAGCGGCCTATGGTAGTAGTTTGTGGGGGAGGCGGATATAGCATGATTTCCGACAGAGAGAAGGAACCTATCGTGCTTCAATTCCTTTCCATGGGCTGCGATGCCTGTCTGATCGAATACAGTGTGGAACCGAATGTATTTCCCGCGGCGGTTCTGGAGTTGGCCGGTGCGGTGGCATTTATCAGAGACCATGCGGAAGAATGGAATGTGGATGCGAATAAGATAGTTACCTGCGGCTGCTCAGCCGGAGGGCATCTGGCAGCCAGCCTTGGTGTATTCTGGAACCGGGAATTCGTTTATGGATCTATAGGAAGGAAAGCAGAGGAAATAAGACCTAACGGACAGATTTTATGCTATCCGGTCATTACTTCCGGCGAATATGCTCATAGGGAATCCTTTGAGAAGCTGCTGGACGAAAGGAGCAATGAGGAAGAGGCTTTGAAGCTCGTATCCTTGGAAACGCAGGTAACGGAGGATACTCCCGTCACTTTTCTGTGGCATACGGCCCCCGATCAGGCAGTACCCGTAGAAAACAGCATGAAATTTGCACAAGCTCTTCATTCCCATGGAGTGAATTTTGAAATGCATATTTATCCGGTGGGAGGCCACGGCCTTTCTCTGGCGAATGAAGAAACCAGTGGTGAAGAAGGGATAGAGCTGGTACCGTACTGCTCCGGCTGGATCGGACTGGCAGGTGCGTGGCTGAAACTCAATTTCCCCGTCAGCTCATAGGAATAAATGACAATCCTTCGGAATAAAATTAGGTGATTAGGCGTTACTATGAAGCCGCAGGCCGAATAGTAACAACAGGACATAGTTGTCTGAAGACTGAATGAGGGAGGATTGGAAGTGGCTTATTATGATAAGAAAATAGTGTATCTGTCCTATATGAGCAATGGAAGCAAGGTAAAAAATGCGGGCTTTGTCCGCGCGGAATGCCGCGGAAGGGACTACACACTGGACATGCGCGTAAATGGAATTCAGGAATGGATGGAGAAACAATACGACATTCTCGCAGTCACGCCTTCAGGGAAGGAGCATGCGGTAGGCAGAATCCTTCTCCAAAAGGGTACCGGACAGTGGCAGGCGGGCCCGCTTAAGAGTATGAGCGCCGGAAACACACTTTCCTATGAAGAAATCGAAAGTCTTCGTATCGATCTGACTGACGGGAAGACGATTGAAGGGGTATTCCGGCAAACAGACCCAGGCCGGACGGATATACGCAGCGAATCTAATCCGGAAAAAGGAGAGAAGCAGGGTCTCGGGAAAATTATCTGGCGGGAGTCGGAAAAAAAGGAAAAGTTAAGTACTGAGAAAACCGTTTGGTACCAGCCGGAAAGAAAGGAAAAGCCAGGCAGCGAAAAGGTTACTTGGTTCGACTTGGATAAAAAAGCGAAGCAAAGCATTGAGAAGATTGTTAGAGCGGAACCGGAAAAAGACACGAAAAGCGAACCGGATGCAGTTCTTTCAGAAAAGAAAGAAGAGCTGCAGCCTGAACTTAAGGCAG
>JAEWPN010000228.1 GCA_023399455.1 Bacillota bacterium | reverse complement strand
TATTAATGTGTTTCATGTTTAAAATTTTGTTTAACATACACTCCTCCAAAAAAACATTGATTAGTTCAACTGGCTATTATAAACTGTACACATACTGAACAGTCAAGCTATGAATTATAAAATGTTTCAAAAGATGAAAAGGGATAAAAGATGGAAAAGTATCGTATGAAAATAAGTGAATTTGCCCATGTGACTGGGATTACGCGAAGGACCCTTTTGTTTTATGATAAAATAGGACTTCTTTCTCCTGCGGAGATCGATAGAAATAACAGCTATCGTTACTATACCTATCCCCAGATCGATATTGCCAATGTGATTACTGTTTTGCGGGAAATAGGCATGCCCTTGAAACAAGTTAAAGATTATATAAGTAATCGTTCGCCGGAGAATCTAGTCGATATGCTGCAAGTGCAAAAAACTGTGGTCCAAGAAAAGATTCAAACGCTGGAACAGATTAACGATATGCTGGATACCCGAATTAGTTTAACAAAAAAGGGAATGAGCGTGAGGAATGATATTAGCGCTATTGAAGTTAAGGAATACGATGCCGTACCGCTTTTGCTGGGACCAAAGCTTCCGGAGACCAGTCATGTACTGGATGGCTGGTATTATCTTGTGGAATTTTATGATTTCTGCAACGATAATCAGATCATTCGCGGATTGCCTGCAGGTTCGATTATTTCCCATTCGGATTTATTGAAAAGAAATTTTTCCCATCCTTCACGGTATTATTATTGCCCTTTATCCGGGGGCAGCTATCCGAGCAATTCAGAAAAGCCCAAAGGCTTGTATGTAATTGGGCGGGAGTATGGTGAATATTCACAAAGCGCAGGTCTATATGACAGGATTCTTAATTATATTAAAGAAGCGGGCCTGAAAGTATGCGGCGACGCATATGAGGAGTACTTGTTCGATGAGACCTCTACCATCGATTCCGCAAAGTATCTTTTACAGATAGAGATACACGTACAATAAAAAAATATGTTTATTCCAAATATATGCCTGAATTTGCGAAGGTGTTCTTTAACTAATAACAAATAGACTGAAATCCAAAATTATGATATGATGAAAAAAATGAAGCGGGTATGTACATTGCTCCTATCATATTAATGAATGAAGGTGTGTAAGGTGAAAATAAGTATTAGAGATATCAGTGCGATGACCGGATATTCGCCTGCTACGGTATCCAATGCCCTGAACCATAAAAAAGGTGTGAATAAAGAAACTGCGGAAGAGATACTTCGCATAGCAAGAGAGACCGGTTATATCAGCGAGACTTCCATTACCAAGATCAAATTGGTGATTTTTCGTAAGAACGGCTCCATTATTGACGATACGCCTTTCTTTTCTTCCCTGATAAACGGATTCGAGCAGGAATGCAGAAGATACCATTATGAAATGGTAATATGCAACGTGGATCAGAGAGATTCGGATTATGAGAGACAAGTGTTGAATCTGATTACGGAAAGCGGAAGTGCGGCGGTGGTTTTAGCTACGGAGATGCTGGAAGGGGATCTGGAGATATTCAAAAAAGCGGTATGTCCGTTGCTCATTATGGATCACTGGGACGAGCATATGGAGTTTAATTCGGTGTTGATCAATAATTCCGATGCAGCAAGGATGGCCACCGAATATTTGATAGAAAAAGGACATAAGCAAATTGGATATATCCGTGGCTCATATAGGATCAAGGGGTTTCGTTCGAGGTTTGCAGGTTATCAGACTGCTCTTCGTAAAAATAAACTGGAATATCAGGAAAAGCATACGTTTACAGTAACGCCGAATTTACAAGGAGCCTATCAGGATATGAAAGGCTATTTGGAGTCGGCGGCGGATTTGCCGACGGCTTTTTTTGCGGATAATGATTTGATGGCGCTTGGGGCTATGAAAGCGTTGCAGGAAAAAGGATATAGGATTCCTGACGATGTTTCTATCGTTGGATTCGATGACCTGCCGTTCTCCGAAATATCTTCTCCGCGGCTTACAACCCTGAGGGTGCCTAATACGGAAATGGGCAAAATCGCGGTTCGAAGAATTGCGGATTTGATAGAAGGAAGAGATGAAATTGTGGTAAAAACACAAGTTTGTACCAAATTTATAGTGCGAGAGACAGTGAAAGATATGAACCTCAACACAAAGTAATTATATAAAGAAAACGGATGGCTGCACATGGCTGGATAAAACCGGTCGATGTGCAGCCTTTTTAATGTAATAGGAAATTCCTCCTATTACATTAAAGCCCTTCGGGCAAACAATGCGCAGCTACGCGCGCGGAACAAAAGCTGTGCTGCCGAAGTATTTTAGCGCGAGAGTGTGTGAAGCACACTTTTGTTCCTATTTATCATAAACCAAGAGATAACATCCTCCCGCATCATATGAAAGCCGCACTTTTTTGCAGTATTCTCCGAAGCCAAGTTGTCATCCGTACAATCCCAAATAGGCTGTAGTCCAAGCTTGCAAGTTTCCTCGATAGTTTTGTTCGTCAAGTATGCCGACAGCCCTTTTTGACGGTGATCTTGTTCCGTATTTACGGAAATGTTACCATACCCATTATCGTGGAAAAGCATATCTGCTCTTGCTGCCACCGTATTGTCATATATTGCGGCATAGGCAATCCCATGTTCGAAATATGATTCTATGTCACCATATGCTCTTTTCAACTCGTCTAAAATGGATTCCATATTTTGATATTCCTTTTTCAGAAAAAGTCTGTCTATCTTTTTGATCTCATATCCTGCAGGCGGCTGTAGTTCGATACTCGTCCCAGACCAATAAAAGAACTTTTGGTTTGCCGAAAAAATATTTATATCTATAAATATCTGCCGGAACATATCTGCTAATTCTTCAGTGTCCGTACCATACTCAAAGTAATCCAGCTTCTGTTCGTTCAGAAATGGAATTATCGTATGGTCAAACCATATTCGAAATCCCATCCAATCTTCCTTTGGCAGCGGTTGTCCCATTAACTGAAAACCTTCTTGATATGGACTCCACACAAGCAGGAAATCAGGCGAATCTTTTTGGTTTCCCCATATAATACCATCTGCTTTATTTTTAAGAATACATGAAAAATAAATACTGCTGTTCCTGCAAATATATTTATTGTTTTCAATTAATTCGTCTGCGAGTATTTTTACCATTATATCCCCTTTCCCAATCAGAATCGGCGTGCTGCCGGTTTATATGAATCTGCCGGCGGCGGGCTATATGCTGTAGCAAATATTAATCCAACTTTATTCTACTATATATTGGGAGCGTCTGATATATATTTTTTGAAAGTCCCGGGTGTTCATCAAAGCATCATAAAGATAGCTATTTATCTTTATGTAAATGTTTATATAAAAATTTATATAAACATTTATGTCGAATAAAAGACAAAAAGATTAAAAATAATAAAAAGTTGTGAAAAAATATACAAATTATACAAAAACATGAAGTTGAAATGGTGTATAACGACGTTTTTGGCAAAAATAATATAAAAAACATTGAACAAATATATAAAATGTTTATAATAATGTTTATAAGCGAAACGAACAAATGGAGAAAAGGAATAATGTGATGAGAACGACCATCCGTACAATAAGTGAAGCGACAGGTTTTTCTCCGGCAACTGTCTCAAATGCCCTTAATAACAAAAGGGGAGTGAATCCGGCTACTACGGAAACGATTATGAGAGTGGCGAGAGAACTGGAATATTTTGAAGAACCCATATTAAAGAAAATATTGTTTGTAATGTATAAGACAAACGGGCTGATAACGGATGACACTCCATTTTTCAACCTGATCATGGACGGCTTTCAAAACGAATGCAAAAGGCTTGGCTTCGAAATGGTCATGCAATATTTGGACAGGCGGGAAGAGGATTTTGAAAAGCGGGTACATGAATTGACAAAGAACAGTCAGGCGACAGTAGTGCTTGTGGGAGCTGAACTGATGGATGAGGATTTCCATTTTTTTGAAAATGCAAAATGCACCCTACTGACCTTGGACTATTGGAATGAAACGATGGACTGCAACGGAATCTTGATCAATAACGAAGATGCGGTAATAAAAGCCGTCCATTATCTGGCAGAAAAGGGGCATGAAGAAATCGGTTATTTAAGAGGAGCTTTCCGAATAAAGGCCTTTGAGGCAAGGGAGGCAGGCTACCAAAGAGGGATGAATCTTCATCGTCTGACCTGCGATCCGGCAAACAGCGTAACCGTATCGGTGACGATGGATGGTGCCTATCAGGATATGCAGGCCTACCTTAGAACAGGGCCAAAGCTTCCCACTGCATTCTTTGCGGATAACGACATGATCGCTCTGGGGTGTATGAAAGCGATGCTGGAGGCGGGAATACAGATTCCCGAACAAGTATCCATTGTGGGATTCGACGACCTGCCGTTTTCGGAAATCTCGACGCCAAGGCTGACCAGCCTTAGGGTGCCCAAGCAGGCTATGGGAGAAATGGCCGTACAGAGAATTGTGGAAATGAGAAAAGCAGAACAAGCCATAAAGACCAAAATCCTGGTTTGTCCTGATTTCATAGAAAGAGACAGTGTAAAAGAAAATAGGAAAAGGAGTGACGGATTATGAGAAATATTAAATTGGGTTTCGCGCCTACCAGGAGAAGCATCTTCAGTGCGCCGGATGCGATCAAATATAGAGGGCTGACAGCGGACAGACTTAATGAGCTTGGAGTTTCCTTTGTAGACATTACGGACATTAATGAAGAAGGACTTCTTTATAATGATGAAGACAGATGCCAAATAGCAGAAAAATTTAAGAAAGAGAAAATAGACGGACTCTTCCTGCCCCATTGCAATTTCGGCACGGAATATGAATGTGCGAGGCTTGCCAAGGAACTGAATGTGCCGGTGCTTCTATGGGGGCCGCTGGATGAAAGGCCGGAGCCGGACGGAGTGAGGCTTCGGGATACGCAGTGCGGTCTGTTTGCGACCGGCAAGGTACTTAGGAGATTTCAGGTTCCATTTACTTATATGACCAATTGCAGGCTGAGCGATCCTGTATTCGAAAGGGGGATCAAGGATTTTCTGGCAGTATGTAACGTGGTAAAGACCTTTCGGAACATGCGCATCCTGCAAATCTCTACAAGGCCCTTTGACTTCTGGACGACTATGTGCAATGAGGGAGAGCTGCTGGAAAAATTCAATATTCAGCTGGCGCCGATTCCAATGCCGGAACTTACCGACGAAATAAGAAAAGTTAAGGCACAGGGCCTGGAGGTAGCGAAGGTAGTCGCTTACTGCAAAGAGAAAATGGAAATTCAGATAAAGGAAAACGAGTTGGAAAACGTTGCCGCCCTAAAAGTCGCGATGAGCAATCTCGTTCAGAAATACGGATGCCAGGCAGTGGGAATCCAGTGCTGGAATCAGTTGCAGTCGGAAATCGGAATCATGCCCTGTGCGGCCAATTCTTTAATGAATGATGAGGGAATTCCGGTGGTGTGTGAAACGGATATTCACGGAGCTATCACCTCGCTTCTGGTGGAGGCGGCAGGCATGGGAGAGACGAGAAGTTTCTTTGCGGACTGGACGATAAGGCATCCTGACGTAGAAAACGGAGAGCTGTTACAGCACTGCGGACCGTGGCCTATATCCATAGCAAGGGAAAAACCGAAGCTTACTTATCCTCTGGCCTTTGACCATCCGGGAAGCATTACGGCAGAAGCGAAGCACGGGGACGTAAGCCTTGTGAGATTTGACGGAGATAACGGCGAATATTCGCTGCTCATTGGAAATGCCAAGGGAATCGAGGGACCGAAGGGAATGGGAACTTACCTCTGGGTAGAAGTGGATAATATCAAGAGGCTGGAAGCGAAGATCGTGGAAGGTCCTTACATACACCACTGTGTAGGAATACATAAAGACGTTGTTCCGGTGTTATACGAAGCCTGCAAATATATGGGAATCAAGCCGGATCTGTATGATCCTGTCGAAGAAGATATAAAGGCATACCTGCGAGGAGAATAAGAAATATGCCGAGCCGTAGGCTGAGCAGTAACAAATTTTAGTCACATAAAAAGAAGGGAATGGAAAACGTATGGAAAATTTAAAGGTATTATCCTATGACCTGAGAAAGGACGTAGTCGATATAATCATCGCCGGAAAAGGCGGACATATCGGCGGAGACATGAGCGTATTAGATATCCTTGTGGAACTGTATTTTGAGCAGATGAATGTCAGCCCTGAAAATTTCGAAGATCCGAATAGAGACCGTTTCGTAATGAGCAAGGGTCATTCCGTGGAGGCATTATATGCAGTTTTGGCAAAAAAGGGTTTTTTTCCGACGGAGCAGGTCATCAATGAATTTTCGAGATTCGGCTCGAAGTTTATCGGGCATCCCAATAACAAGCTTCCGGGAATCGAAATGAACTCCGGTTCCTTGGGCCATGGACTTCCGGTATGTGTGGGCATGGCCTTAGCGGGAAAAATGGACGGACAAAGTTATCGTGTTTACACGGTAATGGGTGACGGAGAATTAGCGGAAGGCTCCATATGGGAAGGCGCTATGGCTGCAAATCAATATAAGCTGGATAATCTATGCGCGGTGGTGGACAGAAACCGCCTGCAGATTTCCGGAAATACGGAGGATGTCATGGCTCACGACAGCCAGGAAGAAAGATGGAGTGCATTCGGATGGCACGTAATAACGGCAAACGGAAATGATTATAAAAAGCTTAGAAAAGCGTTTGAAGAAGCGAGAAGTACAAAAGGAAAGCCTAGCGTTATCATTGCCAATACCATAAAAGGCTTTGGCTCCGAGGTTATGGAAAATAAGGCGAATTGGCATCACAAGCTGCCGAGTGCGGAAGAATATAAGATGATAGTTAATGACTTAGCAATGAGAAAGGAGGAGGCTCTTCATGAATAAAATACCAAATCGCCAGGCTATCTGCGAAGTATTAATGGAAAAAGCGGCGAAGGATAAGGATATCGTCGTATTGTGCAGCGATTCCAGAGGAAGCGCTTCGCTGGTACCATATGCACAGGAATTCCCGGAGCAGTTTGTAGAAGTGGGGATTGCGGAGCAGAACCTTGTCAGTATTGCGGCAGGACTTGCAAAGTGCGGAAAAAAGGCATTTGCAGTATCTCCGGCCTGTTTCTTATCCACAAGAAGTTATGAGCAGACGAAGGTTGACTGCGCATATTCCGATACTAATGTGACGCTGGTAGGTATCAGCGGAGGTGTGAGCTATGGTGCACTGGGAATGAGCCATCATTCGGCACAGGATATTGCAGCGATGTCCGCGATTCCCAATATGAGAGTCTATCTGCCCAGCGACAGGTTCCAGACAAAGCACTTAATAGATTCTCTGCTTTTAGACGAGAAAACTGCATACATTCGCGTGGGGAGAAATCCGGTAGAAGATGTCTATGAGGAAGAGAACTGCCCTTTTGAGATGAATAAAGCAACCCTTTTGACGGAAGGCTCAGATGCTGCTATTGTTGCCTGCGGAGAAATGGTGAGGCCGGCACTGGATGCGGCGATGCTCTTGAAAGAGCAAGGTATTTATGTATCGGTACTGGATATGTACTGCGTAAAACCAATCGATAGAGAAGCAATAATAAGAGCTGCCAAAAACGCAAAGGTAATAATCTCCGTAGAGGAGCATTCGCCGTTTGGCGGGTTGGGCTCCATGGTTAGCCAGATAGTTTCGGAGGAATGTCCGAAAAAGGTGATCAATCTGGCACTTCCGGATGCGCCGGTAATTACGGGAACCTCGAAAGAGGTATTCGATTATTATGGACTGAATGCGCAGGGCATCGCTAAGACGGTGAAGGAGAATTTGTCATAATGGCGGAATATATACTTGGGATCGATCAAAGCACCCAAGGCACCAAGGCCCTGTTGTTCGATCAAAGGGGAGAAATTCTTTACAGAACGGACTTGTCCCATAAGCAGATGATAGATGATAAGGGCTGGGTAGAGCATGACCCGAAGGAAATATATGCCAACACAGTGCAGGCAGTAGAGAATCTGGTGGAAAAGGCGGGAGTGGAAAAGGAAGGAATTAAGGCTATCGGTATCAGCAACCAGAGAGAAACCGCACTTGTTTGGGATAGGATTACGGGAGAACCGATCTACAATGCTGTGGTGTGGCAGTGCGCAAGGGGCGCTAAGATTTGTGAGGAAATTGAGAAGGATGGGCATGCGGATATGATCCGCTCCCGTACCGGGCTTAAACTGTCTCCTTATTTTTCGGCGGCGAAAATCTCGTGGATACTTAAGAATGTCCCATATGCTATGGAAAAAGCAGAAAAAGGAGAGTTATGCTGCGGGACGATGGACAGCTGGCTGGTATACCGGCTTACCGGAGGGAAGGTTTTTAAGACGGATTATTCCAATGCATCCAGAACCCAGCTTTTTAACATACGGACGCTTTCGTGGGATGAAGAGATATGCGGCCTGTTTGGGATTCCGATCTGTGCTCTGGCGGAGGTCACCGATTCGGACGGAGATTATGGCGCTGCCGATTTTGATGGATTTTTAAAACAAAAGGTAAGTATCAGAGGTGTGATGGGAGATTCCCATGGAGCTTTATTCGGGCAAGGCTGTCTGAGCAAAGGAATGATAAAGGCTACTTATGGAACGGGATCTTCTATCATGATGAATATCGGGGATACTCCTATTTTCAGCAAAAGCGTTGTGACATCTCTGGCATGGGGAATGAGCGGTAAAATAAATTATGTTCTGGAAGGGAATATTAACTATACGGGTGCAGTAATTTCATGGCTGAAGGATGACCTTCAAATGATAAGCGACCCCGGAGAGACGGGAGAACTTTCGGAAAAAGCAAATAAACAGGATACGACCTATATTGTCCCCGCTTTTACGGGACTTAGCGCTCCGTACTGGGACAGCGAAGCGAGAGCAGTGATATGGGGAATGTCGAGGACTACGAAACGGGCGGAAATCGTAAAAGCTGGCCTGGAAAGCATCGGATATCAGATTACCGATGTGATACGGGCAATGAGCCGGGAATCGGGCATACCAATCGAAGAGCTTCGTGCGGATGGGGGACCTGCCCATAATATATATTTGATGCAATTTCAAAGTGATATGGCGGGAATTCCTGTAAAAGTGCCGTCGGCAGAGGAACTGTCGGGCATAGGAGCCGCGTATGCGGCAGGCATCGCCGCAGGAATCTACAAAAAAGAAGATATATTTCATGGAATGGAGAGAAGGGTTTTTTCACCCTCGATGGAAAAAGAGGAAAGGGAAAAAAAGTATAACGGCTGGAAAACTGCTGTTTCCCATGTGCTTACCAAATAACATGAGATTTCCGGGCAAAGCCCGTAATCTAGGCCGCTTCATATGAGAAGGACGGCTGTATAAATAAAACTATATATTTATCAAGGAGGACAAGAAATGAAGAAGAAAATGTTAGG
>JAEWPN010000208.1 GCA_023399455.1 Bacillota bacterium | reverse complement strand
CACAGCTTTGTACGATTCCAAGTCTGTGAGCCACAATAATAACAGTCTTTCCCCTGCAAAGATTCGAAATTGCCTGATCGATTTCTATCTGATTTTCCGGATCTGCCGAACTGGTCGCTTCATCGAGGATCAATATAGGTGCATTTTTAAGAATTGCTCTCGCAATACAGATTCTTTGTTTCTCACCGCCGGAAAAGCGACCGGAATAGCTTCCGACCAAGGTGTCATACCCATCCGGCAGCCTCATGATAAAATCATCGATCTGAGCTGACTTTGCCGCTTCCCTCACTTCATCTAATGATGCCGTCTCTTTTCCCATCGCAATATTTTCAAATACACTGCCGCTTGTTAAAAAGCTCTGCTGAAAAACAATGGAAATATTTTTTAACAGTTCTTCATAATTGATATCTTTTACATTGACACCGCCAATCTTAATTTCTCCCTCGGTGACATCATAAAATCTGGATATCAGCTGAACTGCTGTCGTCTTTCCGGTACCGGATTCTCCCACAAATGCAATCTGCTCCCCATGTCCGATATGCAGATTGCAGTCACTTAAAACCGCTTTCCCTTTTTCATAGTAAAACCCTACATCAGACAATTCAATATCATGCTTCTCCGGAAATTCTTCTGTTCCCTGAAATACCGCAGTGTCCAGAATGTCTTTTACTTGCGCGACCCCATTCATAACATACGAAAGACTGGTTGCCATTTCCTGCAAAGGCCTGATATCCGTCAGATATTGCGTTCCCACAAATGCAAACAAAAGCAATACGCTTGCTTCGATAGAGCCATTCATAAACCAATAGCCGCCAAGTGGTACAATAAACAAAATGCTGCACTCCAGAAGCACGATATAAATAGCATACAGCGGTCCGGTAGCTCTTGAAATATCTCCCCATAATGTGTGGGTTTCTTCAATAGCACCTGCATACTTTCTGAAGGATTTCGTACCCATATTGTACGCTTTGATCAGCCGCATGCCATTTATATATTCAATGATCGCTTCGGAAAGATAACTGCCGGTCCGATTGACTCTTTCCATATATTTGCTCATTCTCCCAAACATTACAGCCATAACTCCACCAATAAAAAGTAAAGGAAGCAAACTGATCAACGCTAATAGCACATTGACCGTACACAGATATGTAAAGATTACGATCGGTCCTGAGAGGTAAAGGACCAATTCCGTTAAATGGTGTGCTAAGAACAATTCCAGCTTTTCTATACTCTCATTCATTACTGTCTTGATTTCTCCGCTGCTTCTTTCATTCAGACTCCCCAGCGGCATCTTAGACATATGTTCCGTAACCATACAGCGCACTTTATACAGTGTGCGGTATGCTCCCTTATGAGACAAAATACCGCCAAACGGTATCATCACGTGCCGAATGAGAATACTGATAACGGCCACCGCCCCATACTGAGCTGCCAGCCAGACGCTGCAATAGCCCTTTACTGTGGCATCTATTATCTTATAAAAAACATAGTATGGAACTGCGGACATTACACTTGCTGTCAGAGACGCAATAATTGCAAAATAAATATAATATTTATCCTTTCCTGCCCATTCCATCAGTAAGGATAATCCTCCTTTTTCTTTTATTTTCTTATTTTTATACATATCAGTCACTCTCCTAATATTTAAATTTTTTTCCAAGTCTACGAGTATAGTAAATCATCCGAATTTATGATACAATATTTTCTATCCACTTGAGTCCTATTTGAATGTGACAACGTCCCATATGTACATTTTGGGAGAAGAGGAATACATAATGAAAAACATTGTCAATGATTACTACCGGAAAATATTTGAAAATGGGCTGTTTGAACCCTGTACTGCACCGGCGCAGTTTCCGTTTGCCGGGGAATGCTGGAAAGCAAATGAATTCATCGGTCATGGTTATTACTGGATCTACAATTCCGGAAAGCATTATAATATTAAAATCCATGATTTTTGCTTTCATGAAGATTCTGTTGTAGATATGGCAATTCCAGAATGTTTGAGCGTCACTTATTATAAGTCTATTTCCGGTGAAGAACTGACGCCTTATAAACGGTTGAACAACTATGTGGTCAAAAGCTTTTTAGGCGGTTATGAGCCTTTTAAAGCGCTTATTCATAAAAATATTCCTATTCAGTCCATCGGAATCGAATATGAACCGTCCTATTATGAGCCTTACCTTAAAGAGCAATATAAAGAATTGTATCAAAGCCCTCAGGATGCTTTTAAAAGTATTGATGAATCTATAGATTTTCCTGAAATGACCATGCTTTTAAACCAGCTTTCAGCCTATCGCGGAGAAGGTATTTCAGCAGAATTATTTTATGATGCCAAAGCTGCGGAAGCTTTGTCACTGGTCTTTGAACATCATCGAAAAATAAACCAGCAGAAGATCATGTCCATTTCCAATGCAGACAAGCGCCTGTTAGACATTGTAACTGCCTATATCGGTGATCATTATGCAGACGAATTGTCTATCGAACAGCTTTGTAAAATTGCATGTATGGGGTCCACCAAGCTCAAAAAAAGTTTCAAAGCCTATTTGGGCAGTACTATTTCGGAATATATTCAAAGTACACGGATCGGACAGGCTGAACAGCTGCTCGCCTACACTGATTTATCCATCGGCCAGGTAGCACAGGCCGTAGGATATTCCAACGCCGGACGTTTTGCCGATCTATTCCGAAAAGCCAACGGTGTTCTTCCTATGGAATATCGTAAAATCAGCCGCGGATAATTTCCACGGCCGATCTTTTCCTTTTAGCTACAGCAATAACTCTGTCATTTTCTTTCTGGTTTTTACCGTTATCTCATAATCTTCCTTAAGCTGTCCCTGATCCATAACTAAAATTCTGTTACATACATTACACGCGAATTCATAGTCATGGGTTACAATAAATATTATCTTACCCTCCTTTGCAAGCATCCTTATCAGATCACAGACACGCAGCATGCTGTCATAATCCAAACCACTGGTTGGTTCGTCAAATATTAGAATTTCCTTATTGCATAACATACCAACAGCGACGGCGAGCCTTTGCTTCTGGCCTCCCGAGAGCAAAGCAGGATGACATTCTTCATAATCATCCAGATTCAATTTTTCCAATATCCGGGATATTTTTCCGGCATCTATTCCGCTCATTCCGTAGGAACATTCATTTCTGACACTATCTGCAAACAATTCATAGTCAACATCCTGAAATACCATATAGCCTAAAGAGCAGCGCTGCTTTTCCTTAAGTTCGTTACCCTTATAAAATATATGTCCTTCCAAAATACGGTTCAATCCGCATAAGGTTTCTGCCAGCGTCGATTTTCCGGCACCGTTATGACCGGCTATTCCTATAATTTCTCCTTCCGACGCCTCAAAGCTGATATTTCGGATTACAGGTTTCTTCTTATATCCGGCACTCGCATTCACTACGTCCAATGTACACTTCTTATGGCCGGATTTGTTTTGACTCAAATTTTTCTGAATTGGTAATTCAACATTTCTATCCAATAACCTAAGTCCCTTTTGTACCCTCGTTTCATCAGACAGTGCAAAAAAATCGGATGCCAGATATTCTCCGCAAATTCTGCCCTCCTCTAAATGGATTACTCTATCCACTATTTCTTTCAGATA
Organism: Bacillota bacterium; assembly: GCA_023399455.1. GTDB lineage: Bacteria > Bacillota > Clostridia > Lachnospirales > Lachnospiraceae > Kineothrix > Kineothrix sedimenti. The sequence continues at coordinate 2,041 of JAEWPN010000208.1, read as the reverse complement.
ATATAAACGATGCTCCGTTATAATGATAGTCTTGCCAAGCTGCTTCAAAGCACATATCTGCTCTTGCAGTCTCTTCACCGCATGTGCATCCAGATTTGCCGATGGTTCATCCAGAAGATATATCTCGGGCTGCATGGCATATACGGAGGCAAACGCTATCTTCTGTTTTTCTCCGCCGGAAAGATGAAATAGATTTTTTCCAAGCAGATTTTCCACGCCTGTCTCTTTTGCAGTTTCGGTAAATCGTACTTTTAATTCTTCCCTTGGATATGCCATATTCTCAATCCCAAATAATATTTCACTATCCGTGTCGATATTAAAAAACTGGGAACGGGGATTCTGGTAGACTGTTCCAATCTGTTCCGCAATCTCATACATTTTCATTTTTTCCACATCATTCCCATTTACGAAGACCTGTCCTTCGATTTCTCCTTCATAGTAATGTGGAATCAGCCCATTTATCATGCGCAAAAGAGTGGTCTTACCACATCCGCTTCTGCCGGAAAGCAGTATGCATTCCCCATCCCGCACTTCTAAATTTACTTTTTGAAGGTTCAGCCTGGAGGAACCTTTATACCGGAAAGATATATTTTTAATTATTACCATATATTCCCTCCCCGGATACATAAAACTGTTACTGCCACGGCACACAACATGCAGATATAATCTGCCGTCTGGAATCTCACCTCAGCAAGCGTCGTTCTCTTTTTGGGATTTTCAATTCCTCTCGTAATCGCTGCGCAGGACAATTCATCAGCCCTTCTGGATGCCGACATCATCATCGGCACATAGAAGCACTCTATTGTTCGGACAGGATGTATGAAAAAGCCTCCCCGCAGTCCTCTCATAGCCATTGCTTTCTTAATTGCGCGCCTATCTTCGCCAATAGACGGAAAATATCTTAATAACACCGTAAGCGGAATAATAATTGTCCTCGGTACGAAAAGCTTGGAAAAACTCGCCATAATCTCGCTTACCCTGACCGTCTGGATCAGCGCGGCACCTAATGTTCCTGCAGGAATCACTTTTCTTATAAACCTGATACCTACCGCAACGTAAATCATCCACGAGTCGCCGAAATATCTGCTGATCAATACATCTAACAGCACAAAGATAAAATATGTAACTCCCATCTTTAAAGAGAATCCTAAAATGCCGCAGCATGCGCACAGAAGAAGAATGGATGCCATGAGAATGAATTCACTATATATGGATGAACTGACAAAAATCGCAATATTTGAAAATAATATTAACAAAAATAATGTTCTCGGATCCAGCTTTATAAACCCCTGACGCTTTTTATCAACCTTAACTTTCAGAAAATTCATGCTGTCATTCCTGCTTTTTCAAACTGCTTTCTTAATAGGATTTTTCCAGCAATGGCACTGATTAAACCCGTTACAATAATAGATACGATCATTGCGGGCAGCATCCAGTTCTGTGCGGTTGCTCCCATTGTATCCACATAAGATTGCTCCGTTCCCTTTCCGACCATATAAGAAAAATAACTGTCCCTGTTAATCCAAAGCATTAGGTATGATCCCATCGGATTCAAAGAAAATATAACGAAGCTAACAATATTTAATGTTATATTACGAAAACGGCCTGCACCTGCGATGAAATCTGCTACAATTCCAAGCAATACCAAAGCGATTGACCACATCCAGTACATCCCTGTAACAAACATCAATAATCCGATCACCACTCCAAGAATGATAACCGGTCCATGCTTCGGCACTTTCGCAATCAATAACATATATGCAGGTCCTGTCAGCAGCGCAACTGCACAGGGCATTAGAAAGGTAAGCACCGGATTAGGTGCGAGCAAGCCGGCACCCAGCATCATAAGAACAAGAAATACCGCACAAAATATACCTGTTGTCACAAGATCCCTTACTGTAAGATTTTTGTTTTGATGTGTAATTGTTTTCATCACATACCTCCGTTTCTGGTTAGTCACAGCTAACCAAATTGTATTTTACATATTGAGTGGTAAAATGCAATAAAAAAACGAAGTGTACGTCTGATTCGAATATTTTTG
>JAEWPN010000195.1 GCA_023399455.1 Bacillota bacterium | reverse complement strand
TATAGGCGCTTCTTACGCTCTCCGGTCCATAGGATAATACGTCTCATCGTTTTAAACATGATATAATTCCTCCCTTCCCGCACTCGATGCAGACCAATTCTTAGCGCCTATGTGCGACTCCCACATTTCCTTATATAAGGAACAGTTTTTAAGAAGCTCCTGCTGCTTTCCCTGCGCTTCGATTTTTCCGTCATTTAATACAACGATATTATCCGCATCCTTAATCGTCGAAAGCCGGTGGGCAATTACCAGCAGGGTTTTTCCTTCGGTGAGAGCCGCTATGGAAGCCTGAAGCTGCGCTTCATTCTCCGGGTCGGTAAATGCTGTTGCCTCATCAAGTATGACGATCGGCGCATTTTTTAATATGGCGCGGGCAATGGCAATTCTCTGCCGCTCGCCGCCGGAAAGTCTTCCTCCCGCTTCTCCCGCGGTCGTATCCCAGCCATTTTCGAGGCGGCCGATGAATTCATCGCAGCAGGCCGCTTTCCCGGCGGCAAACACTTCCTCGTCCGCGGCTGCCGGATTACCCAGCCTGATATTTTCCAGCAGAGAACAGTTGAACAGAAAATTCTCCTGCGATACAAAGCTGACCACCTCAGAAAGCTGTGAAAAGGGAATCCTTCGAATATCTTCTCCTCCTATCGATATGGACCCCTTCGACACATCCCAAAATCTCGCTATCAGCCTTGCTACCGTAGATTTTCCGCTGCCGGAAGGGCCTACAAGGGCGGTAAAGCTGCCCTGCGGAATCGCTAGGCTTATTTCCTCCAGAACATCTCTATGCTTATCATTATAGGCAAAGGATATATCCTGAAGCTGTATGTCATATCCGCTCAGCCTGACAGATTCTTCTGCTTCCGAAAGCTCCGGCATGCCTAGTATTTCATTCACATCATTGATCGCATACTGGATAGACTTAAAATCATTGACTGCAATGGTGAACCAGCTTGCAGGGCCGATAATGCTCATGGAAAGAATAATCGCAAGAGTTATTTGTGCGGGTGTAAGTGCACCGTTTAAATACAACAGAATCCCTGCCGGCAGCACCCCCAATAGAGTGGCGGGTAAAATCGCACTGCCCAGATTCATCAGGCCCCATGTGGAGCGAAACCAGTCGAGGGTAAATTCCTTAAAGCTTTTTACCGCCTCCTCATACTTCCGGTAAGACCCGGCAGACTGATTGAATGCCTTGATCACCTGAATACCTTCCGTATATTCAATAATTACGCTATTCACATGATTAGATGCTTTCATATACTTGTCGTACTGAGACCCGTAACTTCGCATCATAACGGCATATACAGCTCCGCCAAGGGGGACACAGACGAGAGCTGCCAATGCGATTCTCCAGTCCATAATCAGCATATATCCGAACACGCATACAGGCAGAAGCAGCCTGGAAATTCCTTCCGGAATCATATGTGCCAGCGGAAGCTCTATGGTTTCCACCCTGTCCATAATAACATTCTTCAGATTTCCTGCTGTTTGGGACAGCACCGTCCCAAGCGGTGCACGCATCAGCTTACGGGACAATTCAAGCCGTATGCTCTCCAGTATCCGGTAAGCAGACACATGAGAGAAGCTCGTAGATATGCCATGGAACAACAGCTTTATTACATAGCCTCCGGCAGAAACAGCCACCCATAAAACAATTGCCTGGGGAACAGCTTTTCCCTCAAAAAACAAAAGGATAATCTCATATACCCCAAGATAAGGAACTAATCCGCCCGCCACACTGATAACAGCGAAGAGAACGGATAATATCATTTTTCCCCGACACTCTCCTGCAAAAGAAAGCACCGATGCAAATGTACCTTTTTTCTTCATATAGAAGCACCTCCAAATGATAAACCGGGAAAATGCGCAATGCGTATTTCCTGGTTTTATTAATAAAAGACGCCCCTCAACTCCGCCTGACCTTTAAGGTCAGAACACATTGAGGAACGTCTTTTATTATATTCTGTCGGATTTTCTCCGTCTGCTCCGCGCATGCATTCCACGCTCCATTCAGACGGAACTTTTTCGATACTCCGAAGGACTCATTCCGATAACCGACTGGAAGGCCGATGCAAATTTACTCGCATTCTCATAACCGACCTTCCCGGCGATCGTCACAACGGAATCCTCAGTATTTTTCAGCATCAACGCGGCTGCGTTCATGCGGTAGGATTTCATATACGCGTAAATAGACGTTCCGTACACACCTTTAAAACATAGCTTCATCGATGTGAGCGGAAAGTCGAAACGCTCCGATAAATCGTCAAGAGTATAGCGCCGCTCCAAATCGTCAGTGAGCAGTGATACGATATCTTTTACCTTTTCTACCTGAGATTTGTAAAAATACGGACGTTCACCGCTTTCCTCGGATACCTCCGTCGCATCCAAAAACAAAAGAAGCTCCAGCACCTTTATCCTGAAATACTGCATTCTTACATGGTCCGCCAGGTGATACAGTTCTGAGAAAACATGCTCGATCTGCTTGCCTGCACGTATAATAAAAACCTTGTTATCAGGACAGAATTTCACCTTCAGCCTTCTGATATCCACAGAAAATCCATCCATCACATGAAGCAGGGACTCCTCTGCTTCATCAATGCAAAAGCCGACGGTAAGACCATGATAATGATTCAGCGGAAAACGAAAATCCTGACAATGATAGGCTCTTGAATTGATCTGAACATCCCCGGCCTCGATATAAATGTATTTATTCTGCTCTACCTTCCACTCAATCCTACCCTCACGGCAATGGTCGATGCAGAACATTTCCACCTTCGGTCGAAAGCCGGAAAAGCAGTGCTCCATATGGAAATCGTTATACAAAAGATACACCCCGGGAAACACGTCATAAACAGTCATAATACCTTCTCCGCCCTCATCTCTAAGACGAAAAACGGCACAGTCATCATTTTCACAGACCTTGCATACATTATCCCCCATATCCTTTGCATCAAAAACCATAACACACCTCTTTTCCCGGCAAGTCTTCGGTAAAAAATCCCATCATCTTTGCCCGCCCCGCCTCATCGAGAGGGTAATTATCCCTTAACTGCCCTTTTTCGATATGCAGTATATGTGTGGCGCAGGAAAGGATCAGTTCAGGATCATGAGTGACGATAAAAACAGTTTTACCTTGCGTTTGCAGATTTCTGATACTTTCTGCCACCTCCTCCATATGCCTCAGATCCAGACCGCTGGTAGGCTCGTCAAATACGATAATACTGCGTTTGGATGCCAACGCCGAAGCGATGGCAATTCGCTGCTTTTGACCTCCGGACAACGCCATGGGATGTGTCTGCTTATAGGGCAGCAAATCCAGGTCTTCTAAAATTCCCTCTGCTGCCTTCTCATCTTCCTTTTCCATAGACATCAGAACTTCATCCAGCACACTTTCGGTAAAAAGCTGGTGGTTCACATCCTGCATGACCATATAGCATGAATCGAGGCGTTTTCTCGCCTTGAATATACCGCCCTGGTATTCAAGTATACTTTTATCTTTTTTCAAAAGTCCGCATAGGCTTTTCACAAATGTGGTTTTCCCCGCCCCGTTATGACCGATTACGGCAATAACTCCGTTTTCCGGCAGCTTGGCGGAAGAAATATCCAGAAGCCGTTCCTCCCTGGAATAAGAAAACCTAAGGTTTTTAACAGTCAGCCATTTCTTTTCGGACACAGCGTATGCACCGCCGGCCTTTAGCTTTGTAAGCGCAGATATCCTAAGCCCTCTCTCACGAAAGAAGGAGGGCTGCATATTATAGAATTCTTCTCCTGTGTATTCTTCGCAGATTTCACCATCTTTCATATAGAGCACCCTATCCGCGATTCCCTGCATAAAATAAAGGCGATGCTCGGCAATCAGTATTGTCTTTCCCTCTGCCTTCCATCCGGCGATAATGCCCTGAAGATCCTTCACGCTTCGCATGTCCAGATTAGAGGTGGGCTCGTCCAGCACGATGATATCCGGCCCCAGTGCACTGACGCAGCCGCAGGCAATTTTCTGTTTCTCTCCGCCGGAAAGCTTAAAAATACTTCGATCTAACAGCGGCTTAAGAGAAAGCTCGTCCGCAGCTTGTGCAATACGCTTTAGCACCTCACTCTCACTCATACCGAGATTCTCACAGCCGAAGGCCAGCTCGCTGGTGGTGTCTACATTGAAAAACTGGGAACGCGGATTCTGAAAGACAGAGCCTACCGTTTTCGCCAAATCATACAGCGGAGTATCAGGTATGCTCTCTCCGCAGACTCTTATCTCTCCGGCAAGAGTTCCCTCATAATAGTGGGGAATCAGACCATTTACCAATCTGGTCAAAGTCGTTTTTCCACAGCCGGATTCACCGCACAAGAGAACAGCTTCGCCCTTCCTGATATGTAAATCGATTCGTTTTAACCCTGAAGTACCATTTTCACCGGCATAAAAAAAACGGATGTCATTAAATTCTATCATTTTTATACCCATACTCCTTTCAGTCTTATGCCTCATATCCGCTTTGGCGGACCCAGATACTACGTTACTTTTTCAAAAAGCAAAGCAATCACGCCGACAGCACAAATCAGCATTGCTGCAGCGTCATATCCCTTGAAGCCGATTTTGCATATATTAGTACGTCCTATCGGCGCTCCCAAACCTCTGGTCAAAGCTGCAGCCGATAATTCTTCTCCGATCTTCACACAGGAGATCATCAACGGAACCATGCGGTATTCCAGCATTTTGGCAGGCTTACCGCCTCCGAAGCGGATTCCCCGCATACGCATGGCATCGCCAATTGCCCCATACTCTTCTACAACCGTAGGAAAAAAGCGGAACATGACGGACAGCGGAATAGACAGCTTCTGGGGAAGCTTCATCCGCTCCATTGCCGCCATGAATTCACTTACCGTGGTTGTGTTTACAAGATAGCTGCCCATGGCGATTCCCGGCATAAACCGGGAGAACATGCCGCAGCAAGCTGCTACGATAAAGTTCACAAATCCGGTGGTCACCGGGACTAAAAGTTTTTCTCCTGCAAAAGCGAATATGTATACCGTCGTATAGATAACTGCGGCTTTCCACTTCCCTGAACACAGAAATAAGAGAAGCGGAACTGCGGTAAGCACCGGCTTTATTACGTTCATCGCGCCGTCGCTTCCTCCTCCTATGAGCACGGAGGCGCTTGTCACTACCAAGAGCATTTTTGTGCGCGGATCCAGCACTGATCCGCCTCTTTTTTGTGAGCTTTGCATCATCTCCTTCGCCATTACGCAATTCCTGCTCTGATAAAATGCTTTTTCAAAAGCGATCTGCCTAAGAGTGCTCCTAACAATCCCGAGACAAAGCAGGCAACGAGCAGCGGCAAGAGACTCCAGTCCGGCATGTAGCCCATAAGAGTATCCGCATACTCCTGACCGTATCCTGAAATCAACATCTCATAGTAGTTACTGCGGGTTATGACAATGGGAATAAAGTTGCCGATTACCCACATGGAAAATATACCATACCCTAAAATGCTCTTCTTAACACTTACATATCCGCCGGATTTAAATACCAGATCCGCAAGAACGCCGAACAGAGGTGCCGTGAAAATCACCCATACTCCCATCCCCATCAGTCCTATGATAATTCCGATCAATGCCGCCATAATGGTGACCAGTCCGAACTTCTTTACTTTCGTAAGAAAAAGCATGAACGGGATTCCTCCGATCAACGGAACTAATACCGATAAAAGCGGGATAAAAATCGGAATATAGCCAAGCATCGCTACCGCCATGGAAACGACAAACATAATGGCCGTAAAGATTCCAACGTTAATTAAATCCTTTGCTTGTATCTTTTGCTTCATAATGAATTCCTCCTCATTTGGTTAGATATGACTAACCACAGATTTATTTGAAAGGCCGTGCCGAAGCCAGACCTTTCATGAAGCGAGTATATCACCCTGCCCGCTCTTTCTCTGCCCCAAAAGGCCGCGAGCAATCCAAAAAGACAGAAAATGTCTGAATGGAGCATAATCGTTACTTGCGTAACGCAGAAAAAATCCCTTTTTTTTCATAAGGCGCCTTATCCACAGCCACCGCCTGATAGCCGATATTCTCTATCACGCTTTTCAGCTTTTCTTCGTCGATATCCTGCTCCGCGAGAATGACCATGCGTCCTTTTCCATGGGAGGAAGTAACCTTTTTTACAGGAAAAGCTCCTCTTACCGCATCGTTTAAGTGAGCTTCACACATGCCGCACTGCATGCCCTCTATTTTAATTGTAATTTCAATCATTTCTGCACTTCCTTTCTTACCATTGTTTGACAAAGTCTTACACGCCCTGAACCATGATATTTGTTTGGTTTTCTGCGTTGTCTTCAATCGGCGTACGTCCAGTACGCCTTAATCATCCGCCTTGAAAACCAAGCAAATCTCTATGGTCAGGGTCGGAGAGT
>JAEWPN010000029.1 GCA_023399455.1 Bacillota bacterium | reverse complement strand
CAATAGTAATACCATTTCTGAAATCACCTGCAGAAATCATAAAATATTCCTCCTAAAATTTTCACGTTATAATTCTATAACAGTTTATACTAAAAGCTCACATATTTCAACTATTTTTTCTAAACTTTCCGTTACTGTCCACTCTGTTCTCCGCATCGCATGATATTCTGCAATGCAAACTTTTTGCATGGGATAGACAGTAATCGATTGCCTCCAAATATCCTTCCAGTCCATGACCGTATATTTGTTTGTCACAGACCGGAGCCGTTACGGACACCTTTCTGAATTCCTCCCGCTTCGTTATATCGGAAATATGTATCTCCACTTTTGGTACCGTTATACTGGCGAGGGCGTCTCTGATAGCATAGCTGTAATGAGTATACGCTCCTGGGTTGATGACGATGGCCTGCGTCTGATCAAAATAGGAATCCTGGATCCTATCTATAATCGCTCCCTCGTGATTGCTTTGAAAAACCTCTATTTTACAGCCCGTCTCTTCTCCTTTCCCGGCAATCAGCCCAAGAAGATAGTCGTAATCCTGCGCTCCGTAAACGCTCTTTTCCCTGATTCCGAGAAAATTAATGTTAGGTCCGTTAATAACGAGCAGATTCATGCCTTTATTTCCTCCGTTTTCTTTATGATTTCATCCAATATTTCATCGAAGTCTTTCCCGTCCACATCGATGACCACATCGGCAGCGCTTTCATATACCGGCGACCGTTTTTCTAAAAGCGCTCTTACCTTCTCCTCCGGATTACCGCCTTGTAAAAGGGGTCTGCTCGTATCTCCAGACAACCTTTCGCAGACGGTGGGTGCAGTCACTCTCAAATAAACTACTTTGCCAAGCTGCTTTAACAATTCCCTGTTCTCATTCCTCATAGGAAGCCCGCCACCCACCGAAATGATCTGATTGTCCGGCTCCTGCAAAAGCTTCCTCAGGCAGTCCGTCTCCAGCCTTCGAAACTCCTCTTCTCCATATTTATCAAAAATCTCTGAGACCGTCAGCCGGCTCAGCCTCTCGATCATTCTGTCCGTATCCGTCATCGCCTGTTTTAACAGATACGACAGCCGAATACCTACACTGGTTTTTCCGCAGCCCATAAAACCGATTAAAATAATATTATTCATGTTTCTCCAATTCCCGTCTCAGCTTTCATCTTCTCGTATACGATAAGCGCATCTTCCTCTGTTACTGATATATCATTCCAGAGCTCATATGCGATTATTCCTTGATACAACAGCATCTTCAGGCCATGAAAGGCCTGTCCGCCCGCTTCCTTTACAAGTGACATGAACTTTGTGTTCGCAGGCTTATATATTAAATCGAAGCCGGTATGAAGCATTTCAAAAAAAGTTTTATCCTCTATTACCACATCCTCTATGTTAGGATAAAGCCCTACGCTGGTGGCTTGTATGGCAAGATATTTTCTTTCTCCCGAAAGGCTGGTGTAATCCTGCATCTCCATGGCTATGACACAGTCCGTTCCGAGAAGCCGGTTCACCTCCAAGGCTATCTGATTCGCTTTATCCAGCGTGCGGTTTAGAATATATACCTTTTTGGCTCCCTCCATGACACACATGAACGCCACCGCCCGCGCCGCACCGCCCGCGCCCAAAAGTATGACGTACTCGTCTTTCAGTTGAATACCCTCGCTGCACATCGCCCGATATAAGCCCGGCATATCGGTATTATACCCCTTGTAGCCTTTCTTTGTCCGCACTAACGTGTTAACCGCACCAATCCCCTGCGCCGTCTCGTCCGTCTCAGTAAGATACTTCATGACCTCACTCTTATATGGAACCGTCACATTCAAGCCTAATATATTCAGCGCATATGCGCCATCTATTGCAGCCTTAACATTTCCATTCTCCACATGGAAGGGCACATATGCCAGATTTCTTCCTTCCCTTTCCGCCAAGGTGTTATGAATCAGGGGAGACATGGTATGCTCTACCGGATTACCAATCAGGCCGCAGGTTCTCGTATATCCGTCTATCCGCCTCATCTTTTGCTCCTCCCCCTGAATTTCTCTTCCTTTCTGGAGTTCCTCATATAAAAAAACAGCACAATTTTCTCCAAATACCTTTTTAAAACGATCTGTATCTCTTCCTTGGGATGAATGGGCTTTACTAAAAAAGTCCTGATTCCGGCCCGATTCGCTCCCCATACGTCCGTAAAAATCTGATCGCCCACAAACAGCGTATTATCCTTCGTTGTGCTCATCCGTTCCATGGCCTTCAGATAATTCCCTGCCGAGGGTTTCCCTGCTTTATAAATGTATTCTGTGCCCACTGCATCGTTAAAGCCTTTTACCCTGGGCTCTTTGTTATTGGATAGCAATATAATCCGATACCCCAATGTCTTCAACCGCCCGATAAATGCCTTACTTTTCTCATCCGCGGGCGCTCCGTGGGGAACCAGCGTATTATCGATATCGAAGATTATTCCACGATACCCTTCCTCATATAGCTTATTAAAATCAATTTCATAAGTAGAATCTGCATATTCATCAGGGTAAAACCTCTTGAGCATATTCATTCCGTCCTTTTAATCACAGGCTTAAGGCCTTCATTTTCATTATTTTAATAAATCTATCTTAACAAAGTAACTCTCGCTAAGCAAGCAAAAAAGAAGGATGCTCCGTTAGGAACATCCTTACACTCTCTATTTTTTTATAATTACGGTTCCGTCGATGTCGCCATCATACTCCAAATCAGGCTTTCCGCCCACAAAATACTGATATTCCTCAAGTATCTTATCTTTACGCATATCGGAAATCGCTTGTTGGATATCCAGCTTTGCAAGGCTGCTCTCGCTTCCTATGTAATCAAAAGTTTCTTCTTTATTAAAAGTAAGTGAAATGTTATTTATATCCGTAATGGTCCGCTTTACTTCGTTCAGAGAGTAGTCAGAGG
>JAEWPN010000132.1 GCA_023399455.1 Bacillota bacterium | reverse complement strand
AAACAAAAAACTCGCTGCGCTCAAACAGTTTTGTTTTCTGTTATGGCTCAAATATCCAGAGAAAGAACTTCTAAATATTTACATAGGCGCAGTCGTTCTTTTTGTTTTGGTCATATTGACCAGAATGTATTTATAAAGGATCTTTTGACACCCTAATCGTAATAGGAAAGTGCTCCTATTACATAAAAATGGATGCACAGTTTTTGTTCTATATCGAAAGGAGTAAATATAAAGGATGACAATATTAGAAACGCGGAACTTGAGAAAAATTTATGGCAGCGGAGAGATGGAGGTACATGCGCTGGATGGCGTAGACTTCCGTGTGGAAAAGGGAGAATTCGTAGCGGTGGTGGGAACCTCCGGCAGCGGCAAGTCCACACTGCTCCACATGCTTGGAGGGCTGGACAGACCTACCTCCGGAAGTGTGACGGTGGACGGCAAGGATATTTTTACGCTGAAAGATGAAGAACTTACGATCTTCAGGAGACGAAAAATTGGATTCGTGTTTCAGAATTATAATCTTGTACCGGTATTGAATGTTTATGAGAACATTCTACTACCCGTTCAGCTGGACGGGAATGTGCCGGACCAGGCTTATGTGACCAGTATTATCGATACTCTTGGGCTTAGCTCCAAGCTTCAGAACTTGTCCAATAACCTCTCTGGAGGGCAGCAGCAGCGTGTTGCCATTGCCAGAGCTCTGGCGGCAAAGCCTGCGATTATTCTCGCCGACGAACCCACCGGCAATCTGGATAGCCGTACCAGCCAGGATGTTATGGGCTTATTGAAGGTAACCAGCCAAAAATTCAGTCAGACCATTGTGATCATAACCCATAACGAAGAAATTGCGCAGATGTGTGACCGGATCATCCGAATTGAAGATGGAAAAATCATAGGCGGTGTTCGGGTATGATGAAGGTGAAAAATAAAAAAACAATTTTTAGTTTGTCTTTAAAAACCTTAAGAGCAAATTATACGAGAAATATTATTGCGGTGGCGGCGATAGTGCTGACGACAGTATTATTCACCTCACTGTTTACCATTGCCATGTCAATTAACCATTCTTTTCAGCAGGCGAACTTCCGTCAGGCGGGTGGATGGAGCCACGGGACATTCAAGTATATGACCAGAGAGCAGTTCGAGGAGATAAAAAGCGATCCTCTCATTAAGCAGTACGGGTTGCGTCGTTTTGTAGGAATGGCGGAAAGCGAACCTTTCCTTAAATCTCATGTGGAAATTGGATACAGCGACGCAAAGCAGGCACACTGGATGTACTGCGACCCGGCAGAAGGCCGGCTGCCTGCCGAGAACAGCAATGAAGCCGCCACCGATACACGTGTGCTGGAATTGCTTGGTATCGAGCCGGTATTGGGAAACGAGTTTACCATGACTTTTGATGTGGACGGTACTGAGGTAACGGAAACCTTTGTACTGAGCGGCTGGTGGGAATATGACGAGGCGATTATCGCAAACCATGTTCTTATCCCCCACAGCCGCGCACAGGCTATCTATGATAACATTGGAATAGGAAGCGGCATAGGCGATGACGGCATGACAGGCTCATGGAATCTGGACGTTATGCTGGGCAGTTCACTGCACATTGAACAGGATATGAACAAAATCCTTGCCGGTCACGGTTATCAGACAGAAAGCCGCTCGGCGGAGGATAGGGATAACTATATTGCAATAGGTGTAAACTGGGGCTACACCGGCTCACAGCTTGCTGATAATACGGATTTCATCACCGTTGTTGCAATCGTGGGGCTTCTGTTGATCATTACCTTTACGGGTTATCTGATCATTTATAACGTATTTCAGATTTCAGTTTCAAATGATATCCGTTTCTATGGACTGCTGAAAACCATCGGCACCACCGGACGGCAGATCAGGCGCATCATCAGGCATCAGGCACTTTTGCTGTCTCTGTTCGGGATTCCCTTTGGACTGCTGATTGGCTATGGCGTGGGAGTTCGGCTGACACCTGTGATTTTGTCCCAGCTCAACGGTGTCGTACAGGATGCGGTATCGGCAAGTCCGCTGATTTTTATTGGCTCTGCACTTTTTGCGTTGGTTACAGTGATGATTTCCTGCCGCAGACCGGGGAGAATGGCGGCAAAAGTATCGCCTATAGAGGCGGTTCGCTACACCGAGGGGACGGCGAGTAAAAAAGCGATACGCGAGTCGCAGTCAGGTGCGTCTCTGCTCAAAATGGCATGGGCAAATCTGGGGCGAAGCCGAGGAAAGACAACCGTCACCGTTGTTTCCCTTTCTCTGGCAGCTTTGCTGCTCAACATGACGGTTACTTTTACGAATGGTTTTGATATGGATAAATATCTGTCCGATATGGTTTCAGATTTTATCGTGGCGGATGCGGGATATTTTCAGACAGGAGCACTTTGGAGTGCCGACAGGGCACTGCCCGAAGTTGCCATCTCCAGTCTGGAAACCCGGCCGGGCGTGGAATCAGGAGGGCGGGTCTACGGCATGACCGGGCCGGCAGAAGAATTTGTCACCGAGGATTATTATCGAGCCATGTATGGGGCGTGGAATGATCAGGAAACTCTGGACTACCTTGTTGCCGCTGCGGATAAAAATGATGCAGGGCTGTTAGCTGACCGGGTGCAGCTTTACGGTATGGAGCAATATACGCTAGATAAGCTGACAGTACTGGAGGGTGATTTGTCCAGGCTCTATGAGCCGGGAGGACGTTATGTTGCGGCAGTCTATTCCGAGGATGACTACGGCAATCCCTTGATGGATTCTCATTGGGCAAAGCTTGGCGATAATATAACGTTGCGTTATGTGGAAGAGTACGAATATTACGACCCGGATACGGGCGAAATTCTTGATTTTGAAAATATTACCGATGATCAGAATTATTACTACCGGGCAAAAGTGTATCAGGATGTTGAGTATGAGGTGGCGGCACTGGTCATTGTGCCGAACTCCCTCAGCTACCGCTATTATGGCGCAGATGAGTTTGTTATGAACGAACGGACGTTTATTCAAGACAGCGATACCAGTAATGTGATGTATTATGCCTGCGATGTCAAGGATGAAAGCATTGACGGCATGGAGGCCTTTTTATCCGATTTGACCAATAATAGGATGCCACAGTTCGATTATGAGAGCAAGGCGACATATGCTGCGGAGTTCGATTCCTTTCGGAATATGTTCCTGATGCTCGGAGGTATTCTGAGCTTTATTGTCGGGCTTGTAGGAGTACTCAATTTTCTCAACGCAATTTTGACCGGAATTCTCACACGGCGCAGGGAGCTTGCGATGCTTCAGTCCATCGGCATGACCGGCAGGCAACTGAAAGCCATGCTGATTTGGGAGGGACTGTATTATGCTTTGGGTGCAGTCGCCGTATCGCTCGTGCTCAGCCTCGCTGCTGGCCCCTTGTTATCCAGAGTATTGGAGAATACATTTTGGTTCTTTACCTATCGGTTTACTGTTTTACCCATATTGGCGCTTGCGCCGATCTTTACAGCGCTGGGTATTGCAGCGCCGCTGGTTGTGTATTGCACTGTCGCCAGACGCTCTGTTGTCGAACGGCTGCGTGAAGCGGAATAGCTGATGATATATTTTTTAAAACACATTGAGATTTGAAAGTCTGTATGATATATTACAAATTAGGATATGAAGTAAAAAATACTGGTAAGAATAAGGGAAAATAAGAAACAAACGAATGAATGAAAGGGTTTGAAAAGGAGAGGAGTTATGAAAAGCAAAATAGGCAGCGTTGTATTAATTTCTTTGGGGATTTTGCTGGCAGGGTGTGGTAAAGAGACGGAGGAAATAGGCGAGGAGACAGTAACAACGGTGGAGGAAAGCGTTGCGGCCAATTTGACTGAAGACGATAGGGAAGATTTGGCAGAGAGTCAGGAAGCGGAGGAGCCGGAAACGGTTTCGACAATAATCGAGATAGAAAATCCCTCATGGGATTATTATATCGAAGGAGAAGCGGTGTCTGTTACTTCACCTTTAAAGCTTGTTAAGCTTACGGAAGAGGCGAATGAGATTACGGATACAGAAAAGTGGTTTGCCGAAAACGATTTAAGTCTGACGGAAGTGGGAGACGAGAGATACTTCTGTGAGATCAATTCTCCTTATGACAGTGAGGAGCGCAGTATCCAGGTAACAGACAGAGAAAGCGGCGAAAGCTTTACGGTTGATCTCGAAGGGTTTAGGTATGCGGACGATTTTTCGGAAGCTGACGAATCTTTTGTGGAGCAGATCATACGTTATGCAAAGGCTGAGAATGGCGTTTTATATTTTTCAGTCGGACATCTGACCTATGCCGGGTTCTCTCCTCATAATGCCTATGTAGCAGCAGTTGATTTGACGGAGAAAAAGCTTTTGTGGAAGAGTGAACCGCTTGTAAGCAATGCGAATAACTTTGTGATTGCGGGGGATGTGCTGCTTTGCGGCTATGGGTTTACGTCGGAGCCGGATTATTTGTATCAGCTGGATTTGACGTCTGGGAAAGTGATTGAGGAAATTCCTTTAAAGTCTATGGCAGATTATCTTATTTTGAAGGATAATATTTTGTATGTAAGAACATATAATACGGATTATACGTTTCAGGTGGAGTAAGAGGCAGGAGTGAACTTTTAGCTGCCGCAGCACCGGATAAAGGCTCCTCCGGCCTGCGAAACATCGCAGTAAGTTGTGGCAGCTTCGTGTTTCTCTGTTAGGAAATAATAATCATGTAATAAAAGAATAGGGTAAATAAAAAAACTGCTACCGTCTGGTAAGCAGTTTTTTTATATAAAGAAGGGAAATATTATGAGGAAGATAATAGAAAATTATATCTTTATATACATCAAAATGATATAATGTTACTAATAATATTTTTAAAATACGTAAGATGCTTCGGATTTATGAGGTATAAGGAAGGGGTGTGAATTATTATGAATTCACAAAAAACAAAGGAAAGTTCCGCTGTGCGGAATGGAAACCTAAGAGTAAGCGTGCTCAGTTCAATACGGACAAAGATAGTACTATTGCTGATAGGAGCTATTATACTGACAACAGGTATCTATCTGTGGACAATCATCCCTCTGATAAAAAGCGATTATTCGGCGGTAACTCATAACTACATGAACGATGTAGTGAATTCCTATGGGGAAATGCTGGATATGGCGATGAACGGAGGGGAAGATATTTTAAATGCGGATAATATGAAGGAGCTCATAGGTGATATTTCGATTAACGATATAAGCTCGAGCTATGCATATGCCGTGAACGCGGAAGGAATTATGCTTTATCATCCTACGGCGGAG
>JAEWPN010000068.1 GCA_023399455.1 Bacillota bacterium | reverse complement strand
GGGTATCAGCGAGAGAAAAGCGCGGGAAATCGCAGTTCAGATGGAAGAAAAAAAGGATATGCGGGAGGCTATGGTATTTCTGCAAAAGTATGGAATTTCAGGCGCACTTGCCATGAAGATATATAATACCTATGGAATGAGCGTTTACGGAGTACTCAGGGAAAATCCATATAAGCTGGCGGAAGATATTTCGGGGGTAGGATTTAAAATTGCAGATGAAATTGCAAACAAGATAGGTATACACACGGATTCTGATTACCGCATAAGGAGTGCTGTCCTTTATGTGCTTCTTCAGTCGTCGGCAGAAGGTCATGTATATTTGCCGGAAGAAATACTGTTAAGACGGGCCAGCGAGCTGTTGGAGGTGGAGGAGCCAGCCATTGGGCCCCAGATAGCCAATCTGGCGATGGACAAAAAGGTCGTGATAAAAATGCCGCGGCCAGAGGAGGAGAAAGGCAGGAAAATATATGCTGCTTCCTACTATTATGAAGAATTGAATTGCGCTAAGATGATTCATGATCTGAATGTATCCATTTCGCCACAGGACGGGCTTCTTCCATCGGAGGAGAATAATATCAACGACCGCATCAGGGCAATAGAGAAAGAACAGGGAATCGAACTGGATGAGCTGCAAAGAAAGGCAGTGCTGGAAAGTGTGAAAAATGGCTTGCTCATTCTGACAGGAGGTCCCGGAACAGGAAAAACTACAACGATCAATACGATTATAAGATATTACGCAGGGGAGAACATGGATATTTTTCTTGCGGCGCCTACGGGAAGGGCGGCGAAGCGTATGACAGAAACCACAGGATATGAGGCGAGGACCATACATCGGCTTTTGGAGCTTAGCGGAGCGGTCTTAGAAGAAAACAAAAGAGCAAAATTTGAAAAAAATGAAGAAAATCCTTTGGAGGCGGATGTTATTATTGTAGATGAGATGTCGATGGTGGATATTCATTTGTTCCAGTCGCTGCTCAAGGCAATTATGCCGGGCACCCGGCTGATTATGGCAGGCGATATCAATCAGCTTCCGTCGGTGGGACCTGGACAGATATTGAAGGATCTGATCGACAGCCGATGTATACCGGTAGTCATGCTGCAGAAGATATTCAGACAGGCGGAGGAAAGCGATATCGTTGTCAATGCCCATGCTATCAACAGGGGGAAGCAGATAGAACTAAACAATAAGAGCAAAGATTTTTTCTTTCTGGAAAGAAACGATGTAGGAGTAATTTACAAACATATGATTCAGCTCATATGCGAAAAGCTGCCGCCCTATGTAGGAGCCAGCGCCTACGATATACAAGTGTTAACGCCTATGAGAAAGGGCAGTCTCGGCGTAGAGATTCTAAACGGCATCCTTCAGGAGTATTTAAATCCTCCGGATAAATCAAAGGAAGAATATGAAGCCGGAGAAGGGGTATACCGGGTGGGAGACAAGGTGATGCAGATTAAAAACAATTACCAGCTGGAATGGGAGGTTGTAAGCAAATACAATATTCCCATAGATAGAGGTATGGGTGTTTTTAACGGGGATATAGGCATTATAAAGGAAATCAACGATTATGCACAGGAGATAATAGTGGAATACGACGAGCATAAAAGAGTGACATACCCCTTTCATCAGTTGGATGAAATCGAGCTGGCCTATGCGGTAACGATACATAAGTCGCAGGGAAGCGAATATCCAGCCGTAATTATGCCCTTACTTACAGGCCCTAAGATGCTCTTTAATCGAAATCTGCTGTACACTGGGGTTACCCGTGCCAAGAACTGTGTGACGATTTTGGGGAGCAGACAGACGGTAAACGAAATGATCGCGAATGAGAATCAGAACAAAAGGTATACGAGCCTGTGCGAGAGAATTGAAGAATTATCCTCACTGTAATACAGAAATGATCCCTTGCCCGGAGAAAGCGAAGGGAGCATGTATGAGTGGAAACAAAAATAGTTTTGCCCGCAAAAGTAACTTTGCTCGCAAGAGCGATTTTGTCCGGATGAATTACTTTACGGGCAGATTGACAGATCTTATCTATCCGAGGCATTGTCCGGTCTGCGACGGCTTAATCGGATATTCCGATGCGTTTATTTGTGAAAGCTGCCGCGGAAGGGTCAGGTATATCGAGGGAGCCGTCTGCGCCAAATGCGGCAAACCCTTGCAGGAGGAAGAAGCGGAGTACTGCTACGACTGTGCGCGGAAGAGGCATTATTATAAGAGCGGTACGGCGCTGTTCGAATACAAGAGTATGGCAGCCTCCATTTATCGCTTCAAATACAAAGGGCGGCAGGAATATGCGGACTTTTTCGGGAAGAAACTGGCAGAGCATTTGGAGGACTACCTTCGGATATGGAAGCCGGAAGCCTTTGTCCCGGTACCAATCCATTCTTCAAGAATGCGAGTGCGGGGTTATAATCAGGCGGAAGTGCTCGCAAAGAAGCTTAGCAGGGAAACAGGTATTCCTACCAGAGCTGATTTGATAAAGAGGTGCAAAAAAACGGTGCCCCAGAAGAATCTGAGCGATGGTGAAAGGCAAAATAATTTGAAAAAGGCTTTTAAAATCTGTAGAAATGATGTAAAATTAGATACGATTGTAATTATTGATGATATTTATACAACCGGAAGTACAATCGATGCAGTCGCATATGAATTGCTTAAAAAAGGGGTTGTCAATATTTACTATGCGTCGTTGTCCATCGGTAAGGGGTTATGATTGGGAGGAAGAATAAATGGATGTACGCAATTGCAGAAGATGCGGGCGGCTTTTTAACTATGCCATGGGGCCGATTATCTGTCCGCAGTGCAGAGAAGCACTGGAAGTAAAGTTTCAGGAAGTGAAGAAATATATATCCGAGCATAAGGGATGCGGAATTGCGGAGGTTTCGGAAGAATGCGACGTAACTCCGCAACAGATCAGACAATGGCTGAGAGAAGAGAGGCTGGAATTCTCGGCGGATTCTCCGACAGGTCTGGAATGTGAGAACTGTGGAGCCATAATCCGCAGCGGGCGTTTTTGTGAGAAATGCAAGGCCGGAATGGTAAATCATTTGCAGACCGCATATAAGAAGGAGCCTGAACCGAAGCCTGAGAAGAAGAAGGAAAAGGATGAAAAGGCCGGAATGAGATATTTGGATCGCTAGGAGAAAATTATGTTGAATAAAGAAAGGGTCATCCTGATGACGAAGATGGCGTCCTACGAAGAACATGAGGGGAAGAAGAATACTTCCGTCATGAATTATTTTCGTGGGGACTATGTTTGGTTTCAAGTGCTGAAGTCTGCAATTTACGGAACGATAGCCTTTGGAATCTTGTTTGGGATGTATGTTTTTTATGATTTTGAAATTTTTATGACGGATATTTACAAGATGGATCTGTTCCAGTTTGGCAAGTCTGTTTTGGTTAAATATCTATTTGTGATAGGAATATACGCTATTATTTCCTACGCAGTATATTCTTATCGGTATGCAAAAGCCCAAAAGAAAATGAAGCTGTATATGAGCAACCTTAACAGGCTGACCGGTATGTATGATAAGACGTAGTACGGGCTTATGCGGCCTTGAAAGGAAATTATTATGACATCTTTACTTGTAGCAAAGCAATATTTAAAAAGAATTTATGGAAGATATGAAGTATACTTAATACCTCTGTTTAAGTTTTTGGTTTCTTTCGTTTGTTTTTTGTTGGTAAACGCCAATCTCGGTTACATGAATAAAATCAATAATATCGCAATAGTATTGGTATTGGCACTTATGTGTTCCTTTATGCCGGCTAATTTCGTAATTATTGTAGCGGCAGCGCTGGTAATCGGACATTTGTATGCACTTTCCTTGGAGTGCGCGGTAGTGGCTTTGGCACTTTTTCTGCTTATGTTTTTACTGTATTTCAGGTTTTCACCCAAAGATATGCTTGTGGTGGTTCTTACGCCCATCTGTTTTTGGCTGAAGATACCTTATGTGATTCCCATAGCCATGGGACTCCTGAGTACGCCGACTTCCGCAGTGTCAGCAGCATGCGGGGTGATCGTATATTATTTGATCTCATACATAAAGCAAAGCGATACCGCACTGGCATCCATGGAAACGGAAGAAATTACCGCCAAATTTCGTTATTTAATTGATGGGATTTTGAACAATAAAGGGATGATAGTAACCCTTGCTGCCTTTACTGCAACGATTATTCTCGTATATTTAATACGAAGGCTCTCCATGGATCACTCATGGACAATAGCCATAATTGCAGGCGCTTTGGTGAATGTGATGATTCTATTAGTAGGCGATCTGATGTTTGAGACCAATGTGTCGATTGGCGGAATCATTGTTGGAACGATCTTTTCGGCTCTTATCGCGGTGGTGATCCAGTTTTTTGAATTCAACGTGGATTACAGCCGGACGGAGAAGGTGCAGTTTGAGGACGACGAATATTATTATTATGTAAAGGCGGTGCCTAAGGTTACCGTAGCGACGCCTGAGCGGAAGGTGAAACAAATCAATTCGCAGAAGAGAACGAGACCGTCACAGGGAGCGAAAGCGATGGAGGGAAGAAGTTCTTCCAAAAAATAGTGAATGGAAGATGCGGATTGTGGATATTATAAAAGACTGGAATGATTAAGATGCAGCAGATTACACAGATTGTAGATACCTATTTCAAGCGCATGCCCAGTATCAGGTGGACTGATATCGTGGAGATAATTATTATCTCCTTTTTGGTGTACCATATTTTGGTGTGGATAAAAAATACGAAAGCTTGGTCTCTTTTAAAGGGTGTTGTGGTAATTGCTGTATTTTTGTTTTTAGCTGCAGTATTCAACATGAATACGATTTTGTGGATCGCACAAAATGTAGTTGGAATAGCGGCAACGGCAATTATCGTCATATTGCAGCCTGAGCTTCGCAAAGCACTGGAGGAATTAGGACGCAAGAACATTATTTCTTCTATTTTTCCCTTTGAACCCAGCAAACCGGAGGAGGGGTTGTTTTCCGACCGTACGGTCAATGAAATTGTCAAGGCGTGTGTAGAGATGGCGAAGGTGAAGACAGGAGCACTCATTGTAATGGAGCAGACCCAGTCTCTTGCGGAATATGAGAGAACGGGTATAGCAGTGGATGGTATCGTTTCGAGCCAATTATTGGTGAATATATTCGAGCATAATACACCGCTTCACGACGGTGCTGTTATTGTGCGCGGAAATCGCGTGGTTTCGGCTACATGTTATCTTCCTCTGTCCGATAATATGGAGCTTAGCAAGGAGCTTGGAACAAGGCATAGGGCTGCAATAGGAATTTCCGAGGCTACGGATTCCATGACGGTTATCGTTTCGGAGGAAACCGGAAAAATCAGTGTGGCGTATGAGGGCAGCCTATACGGTAGCCTGGATGGAGATTCGCTGAAGGAAAAACTGCGCATAATCCAGAATAAGCCATTAGATGAAAAGAAGCGAAAGCTTTGGAAGGGAAGGGCAAGAAATGAAAAATAAATTGACGGGAAATCTTGTTCTGAAAGTCGGTTCTGTCCTTTTCGCAGCTATTTTGTGGCTTTTGGTAACTAATATAAACGATCCGCCTACGTCGTCGAAGTTTAATAATATTCCCGTAGTGATCCAGAATGCGGATGCGATTACCAGTCAGGGAAAGGTATATGAAATATTGGACGATACCGACGTCATAGATTCGGTGACCGTAGTGGCTCCCAGATCGATTAGTGATACGATCAGCAAGGATAATGTTGTTGCAGTGGCTGATATGAATGACTTGACGAGCCTCAATACCATCAGTATCAAGCTTTCCACCAATAAATATAATGACAGATTAGACAGTATAACGGGAAGTATCGATAGTGTAAAATTGAACATTGAAAATAAACAAAGCATTAGTCTGGCACTGAGAGCGACTTACTCGGGGAGCGTGGGAGACGGATACATGATAGGAGACGTTACGACGGAACAGAACTTGGTGAGGGTGTCGGGAGCGGAGTCCATCGTATCCAGAATCAATAGGGCTGAGGTAAGCGTAGCGGTAACCGGCTTTACCAGCGATATCGGCACGGTGGAGGAAATCAAGCTGTACGATGCAGACGGTGTGGAAATACCTAAATCTAATCTCACTCTTAATATAAATACGGTGCGCGTTAATGTGGAAATACTGGCAACCAAGGATATTCCTTTGAATTTCTCCGTAATGGGAGCACCTGCTGACGGATACCGTGCGACAGGCGTAGTAAGCAGTACACCTGCTTCTGTCGTTTTGGCGGGAAAAGCCAATGTGCTGAAAAATATTTCTTCACTGGACATTCCGGATACCGTGCTGGATATTACAGGACTTAGTGAAAATCTGGTGACCGTTATAGATGTAAGAGAATATTTACCGGGCAATGTTGAGCTGGGTGATAAGGAATTTGACGGAAATGCTGTGGTAACTGTCTATATTGAGCCGGTGATTGCCAGAAACTTTACTGTTTCCAAAAGTAATATTTCGATTTTAAACATGCCGGAGAGCTTCGAGGGTGAAGTATCGACCTTTGAAGATGAATTTCCCATTCAGGTCATTGGACTTTCAGCGGACGTGAACAGTATAAATGGCGACGAAATAAGAGGAACTGTAGACATCGCTGACTTGCGGGAGAGAGGGATTATCGAGGAAGTGGAAGAAGGTTACTGGGATGTACCGCTATCTTTCAATCTTCCTGAAAGTGTAAGTCTGAGGGAAAACGTTACGGTAAGATTAAATATAAGAGAAAAAGAATAGGTATTCAACAGGAGGCTTTACATGGGAAGATTATTTGGTACGGATGGTGTAAGAGGAGTTGCTAACGAAGAACTGACCCCGCTTTTAGCGATGCAGCTCGGGCAGGCCGGCGCGTATGTTCTTACGAAAGAAAACGAGCATAAACCGACGATAATGGTAGGCTGCGATACGCGTATGTCCGGAGACATGCTGGCGAATGCGCTGATGGCAGGGGCTTGCTCCGTAGGGGCTAACTGTGTGTATGTGGGAATACTTCCCACGCCGGCAATAGCATATCTGACGAGGAAATACAAGGTTGATGCAGGGGTAGTGATATCCGCGTCCCATAATCCTGTAGAATTTAACGGAATTAAATTTTTTGATGGCAACGGCTATAAGCTTCCTGATTCTCTTGAGGATGAGATCGAAGCTATGATAGGAAGCGGAATGAAGGACGTGAAATTCCCTACAGGCAGCAGTGTAGGGAAGATTAAATATCGCACGGATGCGAGGGAAGAATATATCAATCATTCCATGAAGGCGGTAAATGTAGAATTTCGAGGACTTAAGATTGTGGCGGACTGTGCGGAAGGCGCCGCCTATTATACTTCCATTGAAGCTCTTAAAGAGCTGGGAGGAGAAGTCGTAGCTATTCACAATAATCCCGACGGAACGAATATCAATGCCAACTGCGGCTCTACGCATATGGAGGAGCTCCAGGCGCGTGTTGTATACGAAAAAGCCAACGTGGGCCTCGCCTTTGATGGGGATGCGGACAGACTGATGGCTGTGGATGAGCTGGGCAATATGATCGATGGGGACCAGATCATGGCGATTATCGGCAGCCACATGAAAAATAAAGGTAAGCTGAAGAAAAACATTATTGTAGCTACCATTATGAGCAATTTAGGATTTTTCCTTATGGGTGAAGCGAATAAAATAAAGATAGAACAGACGAAGGTAGGCGACCGCTATGTGTTGGAGCGCATGAAGGAAATTGATGCCAGTCTCGGAGGAGAACAGTCGGGGCATATTATCTTTCTGGATGAAAATACAACGGGAGACGGGCTTTTGAGCGCTCTTCATCTGCTGGAGGTTATGGTGGAAACGGGAAAGCCGCTGTCTGAGCTTTCGAAAGTAATGGAGGTTATGCCTCAGGCGCTTGTTAATGCAAAGGTGCCGAATCACAAAAAAGAAAATTATATGGATTATCCTGAGATAGCCGATGCCATCGATGAGTTGAATAAGAAGTTCGCCGGCGAGGGGCGGGTACTTATAAGGCCTTCCGGTACGGAGCCTATGGTGCGTGTTATGATTGAAGGAAAGGATAAGGAACAGATCGATAAAGAGGCGAAAAAGCTTGCTGAATTGATTCAGAATATTATGCTGTGATAATGGCAAAGAAGGCACTTGAGAAGTATAGGAAAAGATGATATAGTATGTATGTGGAACGTATGCCATTCGTTAAATAGCATATGAAATTGGAGGAAAAAGAGGTATGGTAAGCCAAAAGGTAGTTATTAAAAACCCCACAGGGCTACATCTAAGACCGGCAGGCATCCTATGTAAAGAGGCAATGCAGTTTAAATCATTAATTACATTCACATTCAGAGAGAATACGGCAAATGC
>JAEWPN010000056.1 GCA_023399455.1 Bacillota bacterium | reverse complement strand
GAAAAAACCAAAAAGATAGTAGTTACAATAAGCTGCATTTCTATTTGTAAACTTAAAATTTGAGATATTGCAGTTCCCAATCCCGTCATAAATGTACATAAAAATGCCGCGCCTATCGCACATATATACGGATGCCTTTTCCTGAACCGTTCTTTCATCATTTTTCTCCTTCTTCACTCTTCAGTTTCATCATCAGTCCCTTAAATGAATTATTCAATAATCTTTTTATTTCATCATCACTAAAGCGGCAATTATTTGTTGCATACATCGATGCAATACCATGTGCTGTAAGCCAGACTCCCGCATACAATTCCTGGGAAAACTGTTTACCTAAGCCGGTAATTCTGCTTATCATTTCCAGAACTTCATCATCACCTTCTGTTGAACCGACAATTTCCAGCATGCTTTTACTTTTAAATGCATCTGACATGAATAGAAGCTTAAATAAGTTCTTTTCCCTTTTTGCAAATTCAATATATGCCAAACCTATATTTAAAAATCCGTTATCAGGATCACCCATAGCTTCGTACATTGCTGCATTATATATTTTTTCTGTCTCTTGATAAACTTCTTCTTTTAATCCGTCCATCGATTTATATACACGGAATATTGGATGTACGGAGCATCCGATCATCTCTGCTATTGCACGGGCATTTAGGCTCTCCATGCCTTTTTCTCTAACAATGCCAATGGATGTATTTATAATTTGATCTTGTGTAATTCTTATTCTGGGCGGCAAAGTATTCTCCTTTTTAAAGAAACGTATGTTACGTATCATATGATACTCTATCATCATAATTGACCGTTGTCAATAATATTGTTCGATATGATTAAGTTCAATCATAACTGATGAGATTGTCAGGCTTTCATCTTCGCAAATAAAACCGGCCCCGTTTAAACCGAGCCGGTTAGTAATTGCTTAATATTATAGTGCGCTGATAGTATCTACAACTGACATATTACGAATCCTATTTACCGGACCTCGTATAGCTAAGATAACAGATACAGCTACAATTGCTATGATAATGGTAACTTCTGCAAATGGAATATCCCAATGTTCGCCCCAGTGAAAGGTTATCAGCCTCGTATACAAAAACTTGTTCATTATTAATCCGACAGTACCTCCGCAAATACTTCCTGTGATTGCATAGGTCGAAGCCTCAGCAATAATCATTTTTATTAGCTGCCTATTACTTAAACCGATGGCACGAAATGCACCATACTGTTTCATGCGGGATGAAACGCTCATTGCAAGACTGTTTACTATATTGAATATGGTAATCAAAGCAATTAAAGCCATAAAGCCATAGATAAACAATCCAAAAGAGTAATAAGAGCCTGTTACGCTGCGATTCCCGGAGCGTTCATCGGAAAAGGTAACCTCTGTACCAACTAATCCATGAATTTCATCAACGTCAGCTTCGGTTGCATCCTCAGATAACTGCAAGTCTATAATCGTATAATCCGTTTGTCCGGTTAACTGCCTGAAGGTATTTTCAGAACAGATAATCGTTCCAACGTCAGGAGCATTGTTAAAAGGACTGGATGAGAGCGAGCCGACAATTTTTATATCCGCAGTTTTCCCCCCTATGTGCAGCGTTACCATATCTCCGGATCTTATGGTATTTAGCTGTTCAAAAACAATCAGTCCGGTGTTGTCCTCGTTTTGAACGGTATCCAAAGATCCCTCAAGCAAATAATCCTTTGCCCACTTAAACTGGTTTTCCTCATAAGAAATCAAATCCACCCTTTTTTCTTCCCCGTTTACTGTAACTGGCAGATCGTAAGCGAACATTCTCCCATATACCCGATCGATCGCTGAGTTATCCCGAAATTCTTTTACGAATGTATTACTGATGGAGCATGTATTGTCAGGACTTACAACAGATAAATCCGGTGTCCATGGCTTCAAGGGCGTAAGCGTATGATGCATAAAATCAACCGTGACCGAGAACCCCAGAAAGAGAATTATACTCAACGAAAAGGAACCGACCATCAAAACAAAATTCTTTCTGCTCGCTTTTGCATGATGCAAACCAAGGGTAGTATCTATTTTAAAAACAGCAGTATTAGCCGCTTTGCGTACAGGCTGTAAAAAATTAGCATTTCCTGATACAGCGGCTAACGGTGAAACGCTTGCTGCCCTTTTTGCCGGGGAACGAGCCGCCAGAAGAACCGTCAGGATGCCTACACAGATACCGACTGCGATACTTGGTAAGCTTATTCCAAAGGTTGGCATTCCGGCAAAATATTCCGGACTGAGAAAACGAAGTAAAGCGCACAAAATCCAAATTACAACCGCTCCTGTTGAAATGCCCAACGGAATCGCAAATTTACACCAGCCAAGGGCTTCTTTTCGGACAAATCTCATCACCTGCTTCAGCGTCGCACCAATACAACGCATCATTCCAAAAAATTCTGTACGCTGCGCGACATTGCTGTTTAGACTGCTTGCAATCATCATAATGCCCGCCAGTAAAACTAATAAAAACAAAACAGCTGCTGAGCTATAGATTTGCAGCATGAAAGAATTTCCGCTTTGACCAAGTAAACCCAGCAGCTTCGTATTTTCCGAAACCTGCTCGTCTGAAAGTCCAAGCTGAGACTTCATATCAGCAATCGTATTCCTTATATTGCTATGAGTGGAAAACTGCACATAAAAGACGCTGTTATAATCTTCAGGTTCACCATTCGTGACTCCGGGATATATGGAGCGCAACGCCTTGGTCGTCAGGCAAACCGCATAGGAATCTTCTTTCAATATTTTAGAGAAACTTTCCATAAAGCCGGAAATAGTAAATTCAAGGCTCGTTCCATCAGGAGTATCTACTAAAATCGGATCTCCGATTTGCAGTCCAAGCATGGCCTTTGCATTTTCCGTCACCATGGCCTCATCGGCCTTTTGGGGAAAGCCTCCCTCATGGATGACACCCGTTTGCATTTCTGTAATCCACGCTTTATCGCTTCCGAAAATTGCCACGTTTTTACCCGATAACTTGTAGCCCTGATCTCCCCGGTAATTGAGGATACCATACCAGGAAGAGGCAGTTACCTCCGGTCGTACGGAAATCATTTTTGCTTGTTCTTCGTTTATGTTTTTAACCGCCACATGCCAGTTACCACCCTCCATACGCGCCTGCATAATCTGGCTGCGTATAAACATATCGGCCATACCAAAAATAGCTGTGACTAAAAACACCGCTAGAACAATGCAAAATACAGACATTCTATTTTGCCTTTTATGGACTTTGGCTGAAATGGGAATAAGGTCAAGATAACTTTTCATTCTCTTTCCCTCCCAAATCAGTCAGCACACCATCTGAAACACGCAGCACACGGTCTACTGAAGCGGTCAGATTATTGTTATGTGTTATCATTAGAATCGTTTGTTGGTAGTGGCGTGAAGCCTTAACAAGTAAATCTATCACATCCTGACTGTTTTTGCTGTCCAGATTTCCGGTGGGTTCATCAGCAAGAATCAGTTTAGGTCTTGTAATCAGCGCCCGTCCAATTGCAACACGCTGCTGCTGACCTCCGGATAATTGGCTTGGCAAGTGATGACGGCGTTCTTTCAGCCCTAAGACTTCTAAAATCTCATTCACTG
>JAEWPN010000031.1 GCA_023399455.1 Bacillota bacterium | reverse complement strand
CTGAAAAGAGCTTTCGTATAGGGGTGCAGAGGATTCGCAAAAATATCCTCCGTAGCGCCGGTCTCTACGATACTGCCAAGGTACATAACGCCCACGGTATCCGATATATGCTCCACCACTGATAAATCGTGGGAGATGAACAGATACGTCAGACCGAATTCTTCCTGCAAATCTTTTAACAGGTTGATGATCTGAGCCTGAATGGATACATCCAGCGCGGATACCGGCTCATCGCATACGATGAACTCGGGATTCAGTGCCAACGCTCTGGCAATACAGATTCTCTGCCTTTGTCCGCCCGAAAACTCATGAGGGTACCGATCCTTATGATAGGTCTGCAAACCACAGGAAGCCATAATCTTCGTTACATATTCATCCAGCCCGTTCTTAGGCACAAGCTTGTGCTCTCTAACTGCTTCTCCGATAATCTCGCCTACGGGAAGCCTCGGGGAAAGACTGGAATATGGATCTTGAAAAATAATCTGCATCTTAGGACGAAGGGCGCGCATCTCTCTCTTGTTAAGGGAGTAGATGTCCGTTCCCGCAAACAGAACTTCTCCATCCGTCTTGTCTATAAGGCGGAGAAGCGTTCTTCCTGTGGTGGATTTGCCGCAGCCGGACTCCCCTACTAATCCCATAGTGGTTCCCCTCTTAATGGAAAAAGACACGTCGTCCACCGCCTTTACCTGCCCTACTACCTTGGAAAAGACACCGCCTTTTATTGGAAAATACTTTTTCAGATGGGAAACTTCTAAAATGTTATCGTCGTGTTTCAGAGGTTCATAAGCTGTTTCTTTTAAAACTGTATTCATTCTTATTCTCCCTCCTTCATTTCGTTCTTTTTATTGCTGACCATACCTTCCTCATAGAGGTAACAGTTCACCATGTGGGTTGGACTAAGCGACGTCTGCCCGGGATACTTGCCCATGCACGCCTCCACGCTTTTCTCGCACCGATCCCTGAAATAGCAGTAATCCGGCATATTGACCGGGTTAGGCACCTTACCGGGAATGCTGTAAAGACGGTCGATTTCTTTCCCCACCACCGGCTTGGATGCCATAAGCCCTACGGTATAAGGGTGCTTGGGAGAATTGAAAATTTCTTGAACAGTTCCCTGCTCCACCACGCGGCCGGCATACATGACTACGACATAGTCCGCCATCTCCGCAATTACGCCTAAGTCATGGGTGATCAGCATAATGCTGGAATTAATCTTATCCTTTAAACCGCGCAGAAGATCGAGAATCTGCGCCTGAATCGTCACATCTAACGCCGTAGTCGGCTCGTCCGCTATGATGAGTCTTGGGTTGCACGCCAGTCCCATGGCGATACAAATTCTCTGCCGCATACCGCCGGACAACTCGTGAGGGTACATCCTATACACTCCCTCACTGTTGGCAATGCCTACCAGCTCCAGCATCTCTATCGTACGTTTCTTCACTTCCTCTTTGCTCATTTGGGGATTGTGAAGCGCGATGACCTCATCCACCTGCAAACCGATACGGAATACCGGGTTGAGGCTCGTCATCGGTTCCTGAAATATCATGGACATGTAGTTGCCGCGAAGCTTCTGCATCGTCTCCATAGGCGCGTTCACCACATTAATCGCCTGCTCTCCGGTATTGAAACGAATCTCACCCTCCACCGTCTGCCCCTGCGGACGCTGTACGAGCTGCATCAGAGAAAGACTGGTCACTGACTTTCCGCAGCCGGATTCTCCTACGATGCCTACCGTCTTGCCTTGCGGCACGTCGAAAGAAACTCCGTCAACGGATTTAACCGTTCCGATATCGGTGAAGAAATAGGTATGCACGTTATCGAATTCCACAACATTATCGGGATTCTTCATCTTTGTCACATATTCTTCTTCAGGAATATGCTTACGTTTACGCTTCTTCTCTATTTCATCCGTTATTTTCTTATTTTCTTTCGATATCGCTCTGGATTCCCTGGCAGAGATATAGTTTGCGTCCTTTGTTTTTTCTTTATTAAAAAAGCTCATCTGCCTCACCTACCTTTTCATCTTCGGGTCAAACGCATCTCGAAGCCCATCGCCGACAAAGTTAAATCCAAGCACCGTAATCAATATGAGGAACCCTGCCGGAATCCATACGAACCAATAATTCGTCATGACGAATATATCGTTTACGGAATTGATGATATTGCCCCATGACGCATAGGGGAACTTTACACCGATTCCGAGGAAACTTAAGGTCGCCTCCATAATGATGATCTCACCCAGACCCATAGTTGCGATAACGATGAGATTAGGGATTACATTAGGAATCAAAT
Source organism: Bacillota bacterium (assembly GCA_023399455.1). GTDB lineage: Bacteria > Bacillota > Clostridia > Lachnospirales > Lachnospiraceae > Kineothrix > Kineothrix sedimenti. The sequence goes on along the minus strand of JAEWPN010000031.1, from coordinate 17,892 downwards.
GCTTGAATATTCTTCTTGACACACGGATACCCGTAGCTTCCGTTGCCGTCATAAACTCCTGCTCTCTGAAGGAAAGAATCTGTCCGCGCACCATTCTCGCAATAGGAGGCCAGTTAATAAGTCCCAAAATCGCACAGAGCAGATAAATACGAATTCTGGGGTCTATCTGGTAATAGTCCATGATAGAGCCCACGATAATATATAAGGGCATCGCCGGAATACAGATAACGACATCCACCACACGCATAAGGATGGTATCGATCCATTTCCCAAAGTATCCCGCTATGCCACCGATGACCACTCCGAATAAAATCTCAATAGCAATCGCCACGAAGCCGATCATCAGGGAGATGCGGCCGCCGTACATCAGCCGGGTAAGCACGTCCATGCCGTTTCCATCAGTCCCCATAAAATGTGCTTTGTTAGGAGATGCGAAATCATCGTTGAGCTGTGTCATCTGCTCAGAGCGAATCTTGAATTCATTTCCCTTCGTTTCAATCTTATAGTGTGTGCTGTCACCGCCGTCCGCCGTATATTCCATGGAGGCCTCATTTGCAAGCACCGACTCCTGGACTGCTCTGATAAAGGGCAGGGAAAGTGCCTCGCTGCCTACCGGACGAACCGCATAGGCAGAGATAATCGCATAGTCTTCTCCATCCAAGCGTATAAAGCCGGTATTTTCTCCTGCCTCCAGCTCGTACGTATTTCCATCCGCACTAAAGGAGGATGCATGATCGTTAAAAGCTTTCTCAGCGTTTAACTTAAATTCATAGGAAAGTGTTGTCCCACCTTGTGCACTGAATACTTTCTTGCTTGCCAGAGCCGTTCTGTCCATTATGGAAATCGCGCTTTCTTTTCCATTTTTCACGATATAATAAGAAACACCCTCGGCTTCAAAGTTATCTTCTCCTGCCGCAACAGCCGCCTCATATCCATTCTTCATCGCTTCCGATACGGTACCGCCTTCTTCCGCCGGAGCAAAGCTGTTCTTTCCCTTTAATGCCAATACGTTGGCTACCGGAGAAAGCTGCGCAACCTGATACAGATTTTCGTCCTCTTTTATGAGTGAGTAAGTCACATCCTTTGCTTCAAAGGTAGTCTCCCCATTATTGACTGCCAAAATCATCTTAGCGCCGGCAATCGAGGGGAAATCCTTCCCTTCCGCATTGGTATAAAGAAAGTCTTTATTCTCGGACATCATGGCGAAGTCCTTCAAAATAACATCATTTTTCCTGAAAACCTGAGATTCCCCATAAGGAGTGAGCATACCGCCTATAAAAGCAAAGGAAAACATCGTCACCAGAATAATAAGTCCTGTCACGGCCAGTTTATTTCTAAAAAATCGTTTCGCTACCAACGCTCCCGGCGATAATACCTTTACTCTCTGCTCATCATCCAATGCTCCGGAGGTGCTGATACTTTCATTCTGATTCTGTTTCAAATCTATCTGAATATCTTTGTCCTGCATATTATTGTCTTCGCTCATTTCAGCCCTCCTCCTAATTTACCCTGACCCGGGGGTCTACTACTGCATACAAAATATCCGCAATCAGTGTTCCTAACAACGTCAGTATCGCAAGGAATACCATATAGAACATGGTAAACGGTACGTCTCCTTGTGTCAGGCTCAAATAAGAGGTATATCCGATTCCGGGAATCTGAAATAAAGTCTCCGTAATCATCGCACCGCCAAACAAGGTGGGAATCGTACTTCCAAGCAAGGTTACAATAGGGATGAGTATATTGCGGAACGCATGATAATTAATTACCCTATTCTCAGAAAGCCCTTTGGCTCTTGCCGTACGTATATAGTCGGAATTAAGAACTTCAAGCATATTGGTCCGGGTATAGCGCATCAGGTTACCGATATTGACAACCGTAAGCGTAACTACAGGTAGCAACAAATGATGGCCCATATCCAGAACCTTGCCAAAGCTCGACAGCTGCTCGTGCATACGTCCTACTACTCCATATAAATCGAACCAGCCCAGATTGATGGAGAATATCCATTTCAACAAGGTCGCTATAAAGAAAGTAGGAAGCGATATTCCGATAAGCGCGAAGACCGTCACCGCATAGTCCGTCCTGCTGTATTGCCTTCGCGCCGACAGAACGCCCAGCGGGATAGCTATAATAACCTGAAAAACAAAGGATATTCCTGACATGGCAAAGGAATACCATATAACATCCTTGAATTTCTCAGTAACAGGCTTGTTCCACACCCATGAATCCCCGAACTCTCCCTTTACAGCGTTGGAAAGCCACTTCGCATATCCCTGCAGCATGTTTCCTTCCAGTCCGTAAGAATCCGTCAGCTGCTCCAACAGCTCCTCATAGGGCCTCGCCCCCGCCTTCTGAGACATTTGTCTTGCCTTTCCTTCCACATAGGAGGTTGGCAGGCAGCGTTCTATGGAATATATGATGAAAGAAACAAAAAACAGTATAACAATACTGAGTAAAAGTCTTCTGATTAAAAATTTCTTCATTCCAAACCTCCAGCTTTCTTCTTATCCCTTTTTTAATTAAAACTTTGTATTTAATACATTATTTATATAAAAACATTTTAATCGAATTAATTTATAATACAACTATAAAAATGTTCAGATTTCGACTTTGAAGCAAACCTTTTATCGCTTTAATTCGTTAAACCAATAAACCTAAAAGCCCTATCCATAAACCGAGCCCGCCAATACCCAGCGGGCTCAGAATAAATATATCTTAATTTGTTATTGCATTATTTCATTTCTAAATTTTCAATTTCTTTCCACCATTTGTAGTATGTGGTTACTCCAGGAGTAAAGGTATCCGCATTAATACGTTCAGGGCTGTAAATAATGCAGTTCTGTCTCTGGTAAACCGGAATTTCTACGGCCCAGTCCAGAATAATGTTCAAGCACTCTTTATAAACAGATTTACGGTAGCTCTGGTCTGCACTTGTTCTTGCATCCATGATATAAGCATCCAAATCCGGATCCGCAATTTGGTAGTAATTGCTTGCAGTGCTCTCGCTGTGATAGGTCTGATACATATCAGGGTCGGGAGTTGCCTGCCATGCCGCTGTCCAAAGTTCCTGCGTACGTGCATTTGTTTTATCCCATAAAATATTAGAATCGGTAGGATCGTTGATTTCCAAGGTAAAGCCAATAGTCTCGAATGCCGCTTTCGCGTCCGTAAGGATTGCAAAGCTCGGGTGATCCCCCTTACCTTCACCAGGGATTATAATTTCATAGGTCAGCTTTGCGCCGTCCGGAGCTGCCGTCAATTTGCCGTCCGCAACCGTATAACCAGCCGCTTCGAAATACCCGAGGGAAGCCTCAATAGCTGCCGCATATTTATCTTCCGCGCTCATAGAATCGGTATAAATCGAGTTTCCATCCACATCTGTGGAATAAGCTACCTGATAGCCTTCATCAGATTTCTGGGGAGCTGCCCATGAGGTATTGGAAATCGGATAGTTGATTACACTTGCCGCATCGCCATAGTAGGAATCAACAGCTACGTCACGATATGAGGCAAGAACCGTAGCAAGTGCTTTCCTAAGATTCTTTGACTGCTCGGAATCTGAATCATCCCCAACTCTTACCGTATCGGCATTGATGCCGATATAGCCGTATCCAAGATTATCCACACGATCCGTCATAATAACGTCGCCGTTAAGTTCTCCGTTACCGTTAATCTCACCGATCTGCTCGAACGCCTGCTTGCTTCCGCTGGGATCTGTCAAATCGATGGTACCCTGCTGTACACCGGGAATCTTATCGGAGTTATCCGTTTCTTTATACTGTACATTCTTAATCTTCGGGGCTCCCTTGAAATATGAATCGTTTGCTTCGAAATAGACGATCTTGTTCTCATATTTGATGAACTTATAAGGACCTGCACCCATCGGAGTGGTAGTTTTATCTTTTACTATAGTAAGGTCGCCTCTGGGGAAACCAAACTGGTTATTTTCATAATCATACTGTGTCTTATCGCCATAGTAATGAAGAGGAGCAATACCGAACTCTACGAACTGGTAAACTGCCGTAGCATCAAAGCCGCTGATTGTTACAGCCACTTCGTAATCGCCGAGCTTTTCAATACCTGCGATGTTAGGAACTTCTTCTCCTTCGCCTGCAGCAACCTTCTCTTCGATCAAAGCTTTCTCTGCAAGCGAGGTAACGTCAGCGTCGAAATAGGTATCGTCGCCTGCGTAATTACTTCCAAGTGTCTTATAGTCTGCGCCATACATAGCAATTACATCGCTGACAATGGTATCATAATCTTTGCCTGCCATGTCATAGGACTCGTCCGTGCTGTAGCAAGCTACGAAGAATTCCTCTGCCGAAGCAGCGCCCTGTGCTTCATAGTTCTCCGTACACCAGTCCTTCTCTGCAGTCAGAGTAGGAGCAATTATGTTCTCGGATACAGCCGTCTGCAAAGCTTCCGGCATGGATTCTACATAAGCTGCCACGTCGTCAGCCGTTACGCTGTCCGCTGCCGTGGAGTTCGCCTGATAATTCTTAAGGCCTATGATAGGGAGTGTGTTGAGCGTAATGAATCCGTCATAGGCAGGATCCAAATATACATATAAGTTAAAGATAAGGTCATCCGCCGTGAGAGGCTCTCCATCGCTGAAGAGAATATCTTCACGAAGTTTGAAATCATAGGTTGTGGTGTCGTTGTCGTTCTGTGTGACTGTAAGGTCCGCAGCACCCGTATAGGTATAATCGGTCCCTGCATAATCTTTTGTCTCGCCCTCGATACCATTAAGTACAACCGCACCTGAACGGTCTACGTCTACCAGCATTGCCTGAGTCAAAGCTGCAACATCCTTATCGTACTCAGTCTCGCTAAAAAACATGCTGAACTTCTCGCTGAAGTTAGAGTACCCTGCAACTAAGGGTGTGTCGCTGCCCGTCTGCGCAGCGCTTTCATCTGTGGCTTCCGTCTCTGCAGCAGGTGTTTCAGCAGGCGTTTCGTTTGTTCCCGTATTGCTGGAACCGCATGCCGCCAAAGTACTGATTACCATTACAGACGCAAGCATAAGAGAAATGATTCTCTTTTTCATAAATTCTTCCTCCTTTTTGGTTTTATTTGTATTATTGTATGCAGCAATACAACTGCATTTATCTTAGCACGATTACAACTTGTATACAATTTGCAAATCATACCAAAAACACAAAGAAGTCCCGTTTATCTACGGAACCTCATTGTTATACTTGCCTATCATAACCCTTTTTTTCAGATTTTGCAAGTATTTCTTCTGTATAAACGATAAACAAAAAATGGCAATATTATCGAATAAAAATACAACTTCGCGCACAATCAAAAAGTCATTTTTTCCACCGATATTCAAGAATATTAAGATGGAATCGGCGATACAAAGATATAGTGAAATTACCATAATTCCTATACAACTTCGATACATCCTTCCAAGCGCCTTATCGTAGACCGACCGTTGCATTTTTTCATCCAGCTTGAGGGATGCAGCCGTTCCTAATGATAAATATACGCCAGGAAGGAATAAAAATGCATAAGGAACCGCTATAAAAAAATTACGGCTTCCCTCATTATCCAGCAATCCCGCCGTAATGATGAGCAAAAAATAAAGCAAGACGAAGATAAAATTTTTTATAAAAATTTTCTTTTTTTCGGCTTCGGCACCGGGAAACAGATAATAATCTCCCGCATACCGATACCTTTTCTCTTCTTTGCCACCCTTCCCGATCTCTGTCTCGAGGACATAGTCTTTGTGGTATTTCTTCATATATTATACCATTTTGCTTTCCAATTTCTCTATCACACTGCGGATGCACCCATCCTCGAAGGGACTTTCCAGCCCTACCTCTTTCAGCATATCCGTATAGAAGTCCTTTGCCGACAGTTCGCAAAGCTTCAGATAACTCTTCCAAGCCTCTTCGTAATTCTCATCCATCTTGGCCTTATATTGAAAGGCACAGGTCTGAGCAAGACAGTAATCGATATAATAAAAAGGAGAATTATATATGTGCTGCTGCTTCTGCCAGAATCCTCCTTTAGCAAAGAACGGATCGTCCTCATAATCCATATGAGGTCTGTATTCTTTTTCCAGCTCAAGCCATGCGGCCCGTCTTTCCTTCGGAGTCATATCGGGATTCGCATAAGCGATATGCTGGAATTCATCTACCATACAGCCATAGGGAATGAATGCTGCTGCATCCTCCAAGTGCATGCTCTTGTAATCCTGCGCCCTGTCACCGAAGAAAAGCTCCGTCCATCCTTCCGCAAAAAATTCCATGGACATAGAGTGGATTTCTGCTGTCTCCATGGTAATATCCCTATGCTCCTGAACAGGGTCTTTGCCCGACAGATAGCCTTGGAACGCGTGTCCGCATTCGTGAGTAATTACGTCCACATCACCGCTGGTTCCGTTAAAATTCGCAAAAATGAACGGAGCACCGTAGACCGGAAGGTAGGTCATATAGCCGCCTGCCTTTTTCGTCTTTCTTCCAAGCACATCGAACAGTTCGTTTTTCATCATAAAATCGAAGAATTCTTTCGTTTCCGGAGACATCTCGGAGTACATCTTCTGTCCGGCGCTCATAATCTGCTCCGGCGTTCCTGTAGGCGCAGGGTTACCGTCCAAAAAATAAACCGCCGTGTCGATGAAGGAAAGCCTATCCAACCCAAGGCGATTCTTTCTCCTCTCGTGCAGCTTCTCTGCGAAGGGAACGAAGTATTTTTTTATCTGATTTCTGTAGTTCTCTACCATAGCCTTGTCATAGCTGTTACGCCTCATGCGGTAATAGCCAAGCTCTACGTAATTCTCATAACCCATCTGCCTTGCCTGCTCGGTTCTGTTCTTCACCAGCTTGTCGTATATCTCATCCAGCTCATCCTCCACGGAAAGGAAAAAGGCACTGTATTTCTCATAGGCTTTCTTACGTATATTTCTGTCGCTGTTCGTAAGGTAGGGACGCATCAAAGAAAGATTCAGCTTCTCACCCTCCCATTCTATCTGAGCCGAAGCGATCAGTTTGTTGTATCTGGTAGTGAGAGCATTTTCCTCCTGCATGAGGGGAATCAGCTTCTCGTCAAAAGACTTGATTTCCAGCTCGATATTCTTAAAGGCCACCTTTCCTATCTTGCCCTCTAAATAAGAACGGTACGGGGAGTCATACATAGCTTGCCTATATTCCACCATCAGGTTCGCAAGCTTAGGCTCCACTTCGTCATAGTATTCCTTTTCCTTTTCATAGAATTCATTCGCAGTATCGATGTCATAGCGGATATTGGCGATAATCGTCGTCGTTTCTATCTTATTAGAAAGGGTATAGAACTTTTGATGTACCTCAAATTGCTCCTCACCGCTTTCTGCATTTTTGAATTCCTCGATAATCTGGCGGAATTCCTTCTCCGCATCTTCGTATTTTACCCTCTCATAGGGCATATCCTTGAATTTCATATTAATACCTTTTCCTTTCTCATAGCTTATTCTTTCCCATTCCTACTTATTCTTGCCGATAAAAAAATCATTCAAATTCAGGAGTGCTTTCTCTAAAACAATCTTCTCTTCTTCAGTAAGGTGCGCAATTACGGCGTCTATCATTTCCTCATGGAAACGCTGGTGATGATCGTAGGCCTTCTTACCCTTGAGCGATAAGGACACTAAAACAACACGCCTATCCTCTTCGCTTCTTTCCCGGTTCACAAATCCCTTTTTTACCAGGCTGTTCACCGCTATTGTGAGTGTGCCCGTAGTAACGCCAAGGGATTTGGCGACGGCAGTCATATTCTTGGGGCTGCCCAAACCGATCGCTTCGATGACGTGCATGTCATTTGTAGTAACGCCTTTATATTCCTCTGTCTGAATCGCCCGTTCCTCAATATCGTTGATATTGCGAAACAGCTTTACGAGTATTTCATTCAGTGTCCGCCTGATTTCCACCGTATCACTCTCCGTAGTTCATAGTAATACAAGTATATCACGCCTTTTCTTTGACGGTCAAATCTTTCTGTCTCAATTATTTCGCTTCTTCCGTAAGCAGGTCGAGCTGCCATTCCAGCAAGCCGAAAACGCCCTCCTTCTCCGACTCCTCATAGCCGTTGAAGCCACCTGCCTTCGTCGTATTTTCCTCGGCTTCCTTCGCCGCTTTAACGCTGTCCGCGTTCTGCTCCCCGCTGCTCTTACCTACACCGTCTTCCATCTCTTCTATTTCCCGCTTCATCTGCTGAATCTTAGCATCCATTTTCAGAGCGCGTAGAATAAGATTGATGTCCTCCGGCGAAAACATGCCGATTGCTTTGGATAAATCGTCGATATTATTTCTATTGACTTTCAGGCATCCGCCGCCTGACAGGGGAATGCGTATTACATCGTCAGGATTGCTCTGCACATCGCCCAGACAAAGCTCCCTCTTCTCATTATCACAGACGAATATAACTCCTTTATAATCAATGATACCATTTGCATCTGCAAGATAGGAATAGGGTGCGCCTTCTCCCTTCTTAGGCAAGGCGTCACTTTCCGTCCTCCCCTTCTCCAAACGGCTTTCTTTTATTTGAAGAAATTCATAATCGTCCGTATTATTAAGTACCGATTTGCCGGCCGCGGGTACCGTTACCGCAGCCCTGCGATAGTCCTCCTGTAAAAAACTCATTCCGCCGATATTCATATTAATAACCATGCCTTTCTCATAGCCTGCAAACTTTGGGCCGCAGGCACAATATTTGCAAGCATAATAAATTATGCTGTGAAAAATAATTTTTTCACACTGTCCCTCCATTTCTGCACAGGCTGATCTTGTTGTCCGAAATACATTGCCTATGCGTACAGTTTATCCTTTTCATATCCTTTATATGTGTATCGGCATTTTTGAGAAATAATAAATAGCCGTAAACAATTTCTCTCACGTTTACGGCTATTTCTAATAATTCTTTTCTTAATTAGCTTTCTGTCTGTCCATAGTATGCGTTAACGCCATGCTTCCTATAGTAATGCTTATCCTGAAGTTCCTGAGGAGCAGGCTCTATCCGACTGTTGATCCTCTCAGCGCGCGCCGCCATCTTCGCCACTTCTTCCAGCACTACTGCATTATGAACCGCTTCATGCGCATCCTTACCCCACGAAAAGGGGCCGTGATTCTTGCAGAGAACTGCAGGAACTGCTTCATAATCCTTATCCGCAAAGTAATCCGCGATCAAAAGACCTGTATTTTTCTCATATGCCCCTTCAATTTCCTCCTTGGTCAAGCACCTGACACAGGGAATCTCTCCATACATATAGTCAGCGTGAGTAGTCCCGTAGCAAGGGATTCCACGTCCTGCCTGCGCCCAGCTTGTAGCCCATGAGGAATGAGTATGCACGATACCACCTATCTTGGAAAATGCTTTATACAGCTCTAAATGAGTGGGCGTATCGGAGGAGGGATTGTATCTTCCTTCCACCTTATTGCCGTCAAGGTCCATAATTACCATGTCTTCGGGTGTCAATTTGTCGTATTCCACTCCACTGGGCTTAATGACAAAAAGCTGCTTTTCTCTATCGATCGCGCTCACGTTTCCCCATGTGAAAGTAACCAGTCCATATTTCGGAAGCAGCATATTTGCCTCATATACTTGCTTTTTCAGTTCTTCTAACATATTTCTCCTCTTATTTCATAGACTCTACGGCTGCCCGTTCCATAGGGAAGCCTGCTTTATAGCGGCTGATAAATGCATCAAAACCAGCCACATCTTTAACATCAGGTTCCATCTTAGTGCCTTTATTTCCTGCAAATACTTTCTCGTTCAAATATTCTGAAAGCGTCTCGTCTTTCGCTTTGTTCTGCATAAAGGAAGCCAGAAGAGCGATTCCCCATGCTCCGCCTTCTCCGGCCGTCTCCATAACAGATACGGGAGTATCCATAGCCGCCGCCAAAAATCCTTGTCCAACGCCCTTGGTCTTAAACAAACCACCGTGTCCGAAGATTTCATCGGCCTGAACTTTCTCTTCCTTGAACAAAATGTCCAAACCAATCTTCAATGCTGCCAAAGAAGAATATAAGTGGCTCCTCATGAAGTTGGCGAGGTTAAAATTGCAGTTCATCTCGCGGGCGAACAGAGGACGTCCCTCATCGAAACCGGTAACGGGTTCTCCCGAGAAATAGCAGTAGGACACCAATCCGCCGCAGTCTGCATCTCCTTCCAGAGCTTTAAAATATAAATCATCATAAAGTTTGCCCATGTTCACAGTAAGGCCTATCGTCTCCATAAATTCCTTAAATATATTAACCCATGCATTTAAGTCCGACGTACAGTTATTGCAATGAACCATTCCCACCAGACTGCCATCCGGCGTAGTAACCAGGTCTATTTCAGGATATACCTTGGAAAGCTCCTTTTCCAACACAATCATGGCGAATATGCTTGTTCCGGCAGAAACATTTCCTGTTCTCACCGCTACGCTGTTGGTAGCTGCCATACCGGTTCCTGCATCCCCTTCCGGAGGGCAAAGGGGAATTCCTGCCTTCAAGCCGCCCGTAGGATCTAACAGCTTTGCACCTTCCTCCGTAAGCACTCCGGCGCTTTCTCCCGCGCAGAGCACCTTCGGAAGAATCTCCCTAAGTTTCCATGGATAGTTCTCTCCTGCTACCAACTTGTCGAACTGTCCTACCATACGCTCATTATAATCCGCAGTATCGATATCTATAGGGAACATACCGGAAGCGTCGCCTACGCCCAGCACTCTTTCTCCCGTCAGCATCCAATGCACGTAGCCGGCAAGGGTTGTGAAGAAATCGATGTTTTTCACATGAGCTTCTTTACCCAGAATCGCCTGTCTCAAATGAGAAATGCTCCATCTCTGGGGAATGTTATACCGGAACAGTTCGGTCAGCTCTGCCGCCGCCTCACCGGTGGTAGTATTTCTCCATGTACGGAACGGGACGAGAAGCTCGCCCTCTTTATCAAATGCCATATATCCGTGCATCATGGCACTGAAGCCGATGGATCCTACCGTTTGGAGGGAAACATCATATTTGCTCTTCACCTCCGCCGCCAAAGCGCGATAACTCTCCTGAAGACCCTTCCATACGTCCTCCAGACTGTAGGTCCAAAAATTATCTTTGTATTGATTTTCCCATCCAAAGCTGCCGGAAGCGATAGGAGAATTGTCTTCCCCTATCAAGACCGCCTTTATTCTGGTAGATCCGAGTTCAATTCCAATCGCCGTCTTACCGGCCAGTATCATCTCTTTTATGTCTTTCATCCGATACCCCTTCCCTTTCCTTGCTTGACGCCCATGTTATTATCTGAATGCGATTTCATTCCATCTGAGTTCATTCTTGAAGTTCCTGATCGTCGTATCATTATCGATAACAACGCTTTCGATTCCCATAGCTGCCGCCCAGTCTGCCATCTGCTCCACACTAAGATCATAAGAGAATGCCGTATGGTGTGCGCCGCCTGCCAGTATCCAAGCCTCCGCTCCTACCTTAAGGTTAGGCTGAGGCGTCCAGAATGCTGTCGCAACCGGAAGCTTCGGCATAGGCTTTTCTACCTTCTTACAGTCCACCGCATTGATGATCAGACGGAATCTCGTTCCTAAATCGATCAGGGAGGTAGCTACCCCCGGACCAGTCTTGGAAGTAAATACAAGACGGGCAGGCTCTTCTCTGTTACCCATGGAAAGCGGATTTACTTTGATTCCTGCTTTTCCGTCCGCGACGGTAGGACATACCTCCAGCATATGAGCCTGAAGAATGCCTTCCTTGCCGGGCACAAGGTTATAGGTATAATCTTCCATAAAGGAGGTCCCCTTGGCATCCTTAATACCGGAAGTCATAATCTTCATCAAACGAACCATAGCTGCCGTCTTCCAGTCACCTTCGCCGCCAAAGCCGTAGCCTTTTTCCATAAGTCTCTGGATAGCCAGTCCCGGAAGCTGCTTCAGCTCTCCTAAATCTCCGAAGTGGGTAACGATAGCCTGATAGTTCTTCTCTTCCAGGAATTTCTCGAAGCCGATTTCAATACCTGCCTGAACAGCCACGTGTCTTCTGAACTCAGCCGCATCTCTTCCTTCCAAGATTATATCATATTTGGTATAATATTCGTCAACGAGAGAATTAATTTCCCCCTCTTTTACATCCTTTACATATTCTATGATCTCATTGACGGGATAAGCATCGATTTCCCACCCGAATTTGATCTGCGCTTCTACTTTATCACCTTCCGTTACCGCTACGTTTCTCATGTTGTCCGCAATACGGCATACGCGGATATGAGAGGATTCCATGATGCCGATCGCTGTTCTCATCCAGTCAGCAAGATTCTTCTGAACTTCTTTATCGCTCCAATGCCCGACTACGATCTTTCTCTCGATTCCCATACGGCTTACGATATGTCCGTATTCCCGGTCTCCGTGAGCGGACTGGTTCTCGTTCATGAAATCCATATCGATGGTGTCGTAAGGAATCTCTTCGTTAAACTGGGTATGAAGGTGCATCAGCGGCTTTCTGTATTCCTGAAGTCCGAGTATCCATGACTTCGCAGGGGAAAAGGTGTGCATCCATGTGATAACGCCAGCGCATTCTACGTCCGCATTAGCTTCGTTGAAGGTCTTTCTTATGAGCTCATTAGTAATCAGAGTGGGCTTCCATACGATTTCAAAAGGCAGTATGCCGGACTTGTTCAGATTCTCTACAATAATCTTTGAATGCTCCGCTACCTTTGCGAGACATTCATCTCCATACAAATCCTGAGAGCCGGTGCAAAACCAAAATTTATAATTCTTTCCTGTTTTCATTATTCAATCCTCCTATAAGCTTGTTGTTTGTAGTTGTTATACCGATATGCCGATCGCAGAGGCCGACATGTCGGCAAAGTTGTACTCTTTTTGCGTCAGTTGTATTGTTCTATATGAGCTCTGCCGACGCAAGTTTCAATCATATCTTATGTAATACATATAAACATCTACCGTTTACCAGTAAATCTTTATAGAATAATAATATATTTTTCCCTTTTACTTGTCAATATATAAAAGTGTATTTATAATACAAATTAAAAAAAGTTGTACCATTTTAAATGATACAACTTTTCATGCAATATATTATCGTTTAATTATAAATCAGCTAGTGCTCTTCGCTTCACTTTTATTATCCAATAATTCTGTTTTCTATTACTTAAATCTTTGCACAACCGCTTCTAACTGCTCCGCCAACTCCTTCAGTTCATTGGTTTGAGCGGCTACCTCTTCCATGGATGCCAGCTGTTCTTCTGAAGTCGCTGAGACTTCCTGCGTAGCTGCAGATGTCTCTTCCGTAGATGCGGAAATGGATTCCATATTTCCTACGATTTCGTCCTTCATCTGGCGCATCTGCCTGCTATCCTCCGTAATTGACAATACTCCGTCAATGAGTACCTTTATTTCTTCCGCGATATTTACAAACGCCTCCTTCGTATTATCAACCGCCAAGGACTGCTCTTCTATAACTCCAAGAACCGAAGACATCGTCTTTACAGAAGAATTCGCATATGTATGGATCTCGCTGATAGCGCCGTTTATTTCTCCTACTTCCGCAGCGGACTGCTCCGCAAGCTTGCGAATTTCCTCTGCGACCACCGCGAAGCCTTTTCCCGCCTCTCCCGCTCTGGCCGCTTCTATGGAAGCGTTGAGGGCAAGGAGGTTGGTCTGCTCGGATATTTGGATAATCGCTTCCGTTACCGAATGTATATTGTTAGCACTTTCCATTACTTTATTAATGACTTCATCAATTTCACGAATCGCGCCATTCGTCTTGCTCATGGAAGACGAAAGCATCTCGACGGCATTCAGTCCGCTCTCCCGCAGTTCTTCTGTATTCTGTGTGGTGCGGTTCATTTCTTCTGTCGATTCCGACACCGATTCTATGTTATTTGCCAGCGCGTCCACCTTGTTCACCGTGTCTGCAACGCTGGAAGCCTCATCAGATACGGCACTTGCGACTTCCTGAATGGTAACAGCCACTTCGTTGATCGCCTTGGAGGTTTCATCCGTTATGCCGGCAAGAGAATCCGAGAATCGAAGAACTGTACTTGAAGATTCTTTCAGGGCTGCCACAAGATCCTGCATATTATAGAGCATGGTATTGAAGGACTGACCTAATAGCCCTGTCTCATCCCGGTTCTTAACTGCCAGCGCCGGAATACTGATATTTCCGTCCGAAACCTGCTCCAAGGATCTGCCTATTTGGCGGATAGGCATGGAAATGTGGCGGGCGAAAAGCAAAATAATCATCAGGCCGACGATGAGTGATACGATCAGGACTATAGTCAGCGTTTGCAAAATGGTAGTAGCACCTTCGTTATAGTCCATAGCATAGGAGCCGGCCGACACGATCCATCCCCAGTCTGCTTCCTGCTTCTGGTAGGATATCTTAAGTGCCGTCGCCTCGGAGTCAGGCAGGTTCCAAGTATAAGTCACATAGCCGCCACCATTAATTCCCGAGTTGATTTGCTCCTGAACAAATTTCGTGCCGTCGCCGCTCTTATCTTCCACATCCCATACATTCTGTCCTTCCAGAGACGGGTGGGCAACTTCATTGCCTTGTGCATCGTACACGACAAAGTATCCGTTTTGTCCCAAGTTAACCGTAGAGTTAATCAGGCGCTTCCCTTCCGCATCCTTTTCTCCAAGCAAGGCAACCTTGACTTGTTCTTGTGCCTCCTCGAGAGTCAGAGTTCCCCTCTCTACCTCCGCCTGTTTCGCATCTATCAGTTGAAGCGCCTGCTCCACACTGTTTTTTAATATGATCTCGCCCTTTTTATCGAGCTCCGACTTGGCTGTCATATAGCTGAAAACACCCGTCAACAGCAACGGTATTATCAACAAAAGGCTGCAAATAATAATCAACTTGAACTGAATAGTAAATTTAGTACCTCTTTTCTCCCTTTTCATTCGTGCTTCCCTCCTGGAAAATAGATGAACGCGGTCCCAAAGAATTGTATTCTGCCGCGAATATAATAGTAGTATACATCGTACTTCTTTTTGGAGTGGGAGTCAATAATTATCTATTCCTGCATCATGCTGTCCAAGTATCCTCTGTCCCATAATAATATTTTTAACTTTTTTGCCGCCTCTACGGCAGGCGCTGTAAAATATTGGTTAGTAAGTACTGCGCCTACCATGCGGTCGTAGTAGTCTCTGCCCGCGTATGCTTCTTGTATTGCCTTCACTCCTACCGGGGAATCATAGCGTTTACATTGGATGGCATAAGTAACTCCGTCCTTCTCAGCTAATATATCAATGCCATAATCGCCGCTGCCTTTCGTTACCTCCACCTCAACGAAGCCTCTTTCCTTCAATAGCTCCGCACAAAACTGCTCAAAATCCCGTCCCTCCATCTCATCAATCGGGGAAGGTCCTCCCACCTTGCGCTTCATAATGCATATTAATGTAATAACTGCCATCAAAGATATGGCGGCAATCGCACTTATTAGTACCATTGTACAGTCTCCTTAACATTCTCAAAAAAAATTCATAAGTATATATGTACTTTCTGCCTATGTTTTTACATAAAATTTATCATTAATTTTTATTTTATGGTTGCAGATAGTACTTTAGTAGTATATTATAGTAATGTTCGTTTTGCACGTCATGGTTAAAACTCTTAATCATTTTCATCTTACCGGAGGTAAATATGTTCGATTTTAAATTTGATTGGTGCAAGGAAATGGAATGTGGCGTTGCGATTATCGATGCACAGCACCGCGAGCTATTTCGTATTGGCAGAGCTATGGAACAACTTATCATGAACGACTGCCGGAACGTTTCCAACCAACAGCTTCTGGATATTGTTTGTGATTTGCGGGATTATGCCTCTTATCAGTTCTATACCGAAGAAAGTCTCATGGATAAGTACAAATATCCTTATTCTTCCAAAAACAAACAATCTCTCAACGACTTCAAAAACAATATTTTATCCATAGATATGAATGAACTGAGCAAGCGCCCGAAAAAAACTCTTACTCAGTTGAAGGAAGATTTGCAGTCGTTCCTATTTAATCACATTTTGGTGGAAGCTCTGGATTTATGTAAATTTCTGAATTCACGCGGTGTATATTAACAAGTATTAAGTCCCTCAGGGACTTTTTTTATCGCTATTTTTCTATTTTCAGACTTCTAT
This sequence comes from Bacillota bacterium, assembly GCA_023399455.1. Classification (GTDB taxonomy): domain Bacteria; phylum Bacillota; class Clostridia; order Lachnospirales; family Lachnospiraceae; genus Kineothrix; species Kineothrix sedimenti. Next base: position 1,789 of record JAEWPN010000031.1, on the reverse strand, counting down.
ATCGGTTAAAGCAGGCGAATACCTCCTGCCTTCTGGGAAGTGCCAGCCCTGATGGCAGGTATCCTCCCTGCACTACGGCTGCAAGGCCCTTTTCCTCCACTAGTGTCATCAGCTTATTCACGATATCCCTAAGGTTCTCTTTTCCATCGAACATGTTCTGCTCCGCGTAGGCAAGCAAATAGCCTAGCGCCAAGGCCTGCTCTGAATCGGCAAGCTGCTCTACATAATGGAGATGAATCGTTTCTTTATTGAGAACAACTCCTTCTTTTCCCATTCCTTTAATTTTTATGCGCTCCGACTCTCTCACACTGCCTTCATCGCTTTCCCCATATCTATTCTTTCCTCCGCGGCCGTATTTCTCTGCATAGCGGTTACTCCCTCTGTGCTCCTTCACAGTTTTGGCGGCGCGGATAGGAATCCTCTCAAAATCCGGCATGAAGGGGGTATCCTTTGGAAAGGATACGGGAGGAAAAGCCTTCGCCTCTTCCTTTGCGAAGCCCGTGATTTCCTCCGGCCTATAATGATCCATCTGAATAATGCAGTCCGCGATATTGAAATAGGAGCCTGAACTTCCCGCCACGATGACACAGGATATACCATTTTCTTCATACAGGAACCTTGCCCTCTCTATAAAAGGGGTAATGGGCTCCTTATCCCTGTGAACGACACGCTGCATCAGTTCATCCCTCACCATGAAGTTCGTCGCACAGGTATCCTCGTCTATCAGTAAAAGTGTGGCTCCGCTTTCTATGGCTTCCACCACGTTCGCTGCCTGAGAGGTGCTTCCGCTGGCGTCTTCTGTATGGAACCGCTTGGTATCCTTACCCCCGGGAAGGTTATTTACAAATAAAGAAATGTCGTCCCCGGTCACGCTGCGTCCGTCCTCCGCGCGTATTTTTACCGCATCGGACTCCGTAACGACATATTCTCTGCCATCGTCTGCGATATGGTCGTACACCCCAAGCTCCAGGGCCTTTAACAGAGTGGACTTCCCATGATAGCCTCCTCCTACAATGAGGGTTATTCCTTTTTTGATTCCCATACCGGATATTTCGCCTTTATGAGGTAGCTTCATGGTCACTTCCATAGATTTGGGGGAAACGAAAAGTACGCTGTTTTTCATGGGCCTGTCCGAAATGCCGGATTCTCTTGGGAGTACAGAACCGTTGGCAACGAACGCCGCAAGTTCCATTTTCTCTAATTGCTCTCTGATGTAGTGCCTGTCATCCGCAAGAAAAAGAGTTTTTTTCACTTCCTCTTTATTTAACATTGGGTAAAATAAAACGCCTTGTATACATCTTGGGAGAAAATCGAATAGGATTTTTTCCAGCTCCGGAGCACAAATCGTTCTACCGTTGGCAGGAAATCCGATTTCCAGACGCAAGATAACAGATCCGTTTTCGGGCAAAATAACACATGCCGTTCTCTCAAGCACCTCCTGCCCGCAGCGGGTCACCGATAAAAGGCCGCTTTTGCCGGAGCCCTTTGCTTTAAAATTATATTTATCTACTTCCTTGCCGAACAGGCGAAGCAGATAATCCTGCATGGCAATTCTGCGTTCCTTTTTCTCGAAGCATTCCTTCGGGAAGCCTGCCGCTTTGCCCTCCACATGTATGCTCACCTTGGAAGGCGATGCGAAGGGGTCTCCCTGTACGTGATCTATGGATAACTCATATTTGCCGAAGGAATAACTCCCCCGCGTATCTTTATAGGCCGGATAGCCTTTTCTGTCTATCGCCTTAAGAATACTTTGCAGGTCTGTTGATGCTTTCATTTTCTGTACCTCTTC
>JAEWPN010000247.1 GCA_023399455.1 Bacillota bacterium | reverse complement strand
GTCAAAGAGCGGGCATAGGAATAGGGGTAGTGAACCCTGTCAAACTGAGCACCCTCAAAAGCGTCGAATTCGGTTATCCCGACTGAGAAAGTTTCCATGACCCTCCGGCAGAACGGGCGGTTTAGGTGAAGAACTTTAAAGAAAAGGATTGCTGGGGCGGAAGACTTTGATAGCGAACAGAAAAACGCAAGGTAGGAATGATGTATATGCATTCCTGCCTTTTTTATGTAATAGGATTAGGGTGTCAAAAGGTCCTTTTGCGAACGTCTCTAGGTAATATGCTCAAAACAAAAAACTCGCTGCGCTCAAACAGTTTTGTTTTCTGTTATGGCTCAAATATCCAGAGAAAGAACTTCTAAATATTTACATAGGCGCAGTCGTTCTTTTTGTTTTGCTCATATTGACCAAAATGTATTTATAAAGGACCTTTTGACACCCTAATCCTATAAGATAAAAAGAACTTATACATTACATAAATAGTAACATATAAGTTCCTTATTGTAAAAATCAAATCTGTTTTACAAATAATATTAATATATATTTAGCTCACATAGTTATCAAAATATCCCTGAACCAAGATAATCGGTGTTCCCTTATCTCCCGAACCGCTGGTCAAGTCACAGAGCGAACCAATCAAATCCGTAAGCTTTCTGGGCGTTGTCCCCTGAGAAGCCATATCTCCTACCAAATCATCCTTCTTCTCCTTGATGCGATTCGTAATTGCATCCTTTAATGCCTCTCCGGACAAATCCTTGAAATCGTTGTCCGCAAGATACTTCAGCTTCACTTCGTTGGGCGTTCCTTCCAGTCCCGGTGTACTTGCAGGCGATACGCAAGGGTCAGCCAGCTCCCAAATCTTTCCTACGGGATCCTTAAATGCTCCGTCACCGTATACCATGACCTCTACATATTTTCCGGTTTTTGAAAGGATGTCCTTTTGAACGTCCATAACCAGATCCGTACAGTCCTTAGGGAACAGCTTGATCGTATCCTCCGTAGACTTATTCGAACCAAGAAGCCCGTATTTTTCGTTAAAACCGCTTCCGTCAATAGAATTTGTAAGAATGTCATCCATTCCATAAACTGCCTCTGCTCCGCACGCTTTCAAAATTTTTTTTGTACGAAAACGAGTGTGAATATCGCAGTTAAGAACCTTTTTCGTATATCCTAAAATCTTTCTCGAGTCGTTAGCAAAGATCACTTCAACCTCTGCTCCGGCCTCTTTGATTAAATCGCTGTAATATTGTACATAATCCACTCCGGTAAAGGGATGCTTGTTCTCTCCAAACAATTCTCTATATTTTTCAAGGGTAAGCACGTCGCTGTATGGATTAATGCCGGCTTCGTCCAGCTTATCGATAGAAACCAGTTCATTTCCCACTTCATCGCTGGGATAACTCAGCATAAGCACTATCTTGTCGGCCCCCTTAGCAATTCCTTTTAAGCAGACAGCAAAACGGTTTCTCGACAAAATAGGAAAAATAACGCCAACCGTTCCTCCTCCCAGCTTCTTTTTCACATCCTGTGCTATATGATCAATGGAAGCATAGTTTCCTTGTGCGCGCGCAACCACGGATTCCGTTATCGCGATAACGTCTCTGTCCCGAAGCTCAAATCCCTCACTCTGCGCGGCTTCCAGCACACTGTCAGTTACAATCTTTACCAAATCGTCCCCTTCTCTGATGATAGGGCAACGAATTCCCCTCGATATTGTTCCTACTTTTCTCTCCATAGTTTCCCTTCTTTCCTGTGCTTTCGTCGTGCACACAGTTTACCGCACGCTTTATTATTATAATAGAAAATGGACATAAAAGAAAGAGTATTCTATTTTTCCGTTTCCATATTTATACAAGACGTTATCAGCATGGATATAATTTCTCAAAAATAACCGGCCTCATTAATTTGCCGAGACAGACAACATCCTTGGTATAGCTGCAGTTCTCCCAATAGCTGGCCGTTCCGATCTGGATATTATCATAAGCCTTGAAATAATATTCGCATGTAGCGGTATTTACAAAAGCCGTATACTTGGTGTAATCATAAGTATCACGGCTTGTCATTACCACCCCTCTCGGAATGGAAACGCTTTCCATAACATGAAAGCAGCTCATGACCATACCAGTTGCATCTCTGGGCAGTTCAATATGTGTCTTGATAAATGCCGTTCTTACGAACCTCTCCGGAGATGTATATCCGCCGGGCAACGGCATAGTGCCCGCTGCTTGCCCAAAAGGGCTCAATCTTGTATTCCCCCACCATACTTCGGGAACCTGTCTCGTCGATACGTTCATATAATTTCTTAAATTAACCATCTGCCATTGATAATCCGGGCTGTTAGCCATGACACCAATCGTATTATCGAACATTTCAAGACCTCTTTTGGTTTGCTCTATAATAATACTTTTTCCGCTTCTGTCCACGGCCATCCAGTGGAGGGGGGCTACTGTCTCCGTTATGGGATCAGGCATACCGATGAGATAAGTGTTTTGTACAACCTCCTTCAGTCCTTCTATATCACTGCATCTTCCTAAGATGTAATGAAGAAAATCCCATGAATTGATTGGATTTTTGCCCATATGTATCATTTTCATATTATTCTCATTATATTCCTCATACTGGGCATAATCGGCAAAATAAAGTGCTGCCGCAGCAAATCCTCTTTCGTTTACCCCATCAAAAAATCCCAGACTTCCATCTCTTTCCTGCCCGATTCCGATGAAACCGAAATGGTTTCTTAGGACACGCATGTTTAAAACATTATTCCATTCATAATTAGGCGGAACAATATACAATTGCGGTTCTATATCATAAGAAAAATCCATGTTTCGCCCAAAAAAAGTTTCTCCGCTTTGTGACTGTAAAGTAATCGCTGTACACATAATTTAACTCCTTTCTATACATTATATTGTACAGCAAATCATTCTATGCCATCAGGCCTCATTTCCTGCACTGCCGCATATTGTTCTTATCAATTAAGATAAAATTGAATTAATCAGAACCACCGGCTTAGCCGGTGGTTTGCTCAAGCCCTATAAGGGCGTATTACCGGCTCTGAGTCTAAAGACTCTTCGAAAAAAGCTCGCCAGCCGCAACATCATTTGTCCGCTGAGCCCT
>JAEWPN010000230.1 GCA_023399455.1 Bacillota bacterium | reverse complement strand
CGTTCTTTTCCATAATAATCCTGAGCAATCGTAGGCTCGTCGAATATGATTACCTTAGGGTCCATCGCCACGATGGAAGCGATTGCCACAAGCTTCCGGCTGGATAAGCCAAGGTCGTAAGGATTTTCATTCTCATGGCCGGACAATCCTACCAGATTCAGCGCCTCTAACGATTTTTCCCTGGCTGCAGCCTCTCCCATACCTATTTTCAAAGGTCCGAACATAACCTCGTCAAGAACGCGGTTCTTAAAAATCTGATCGTTGGGATTCTGGAAAACCATACCGATATGCCTGGCCAGCTGTGCCACCGTCATATCGCGTATATCCTTTCCCTCAAACACTACCGCTCCCGCCGTAGGCCGAAGCAAACCCTTCAGCAGTTTTACAAAAGTAGTCTTTCCCGCACCATTTTGCCCGATAATAGCAGTCGTCCTCTCGTCAAGAGCGAAATTGAGCCCTTTTAAGATTTCCTCTCCTTCGGTGTAAGAGAAATGTAAATCTTTGATTTCCATGAGTGTTTTATACTCATTGAGTGTCTTATACTCATTAACATTCTTGCCTGAGTGTTCTATACTCGTTTCCATCTACATTTCCCTCCTTTCCTTGCTAAGCAGATCGTAAGCTTCCTCCAGAGTTACAGGATAGCAGCCCGTCTTGGCATTTCTCAGGTCCAACTCCCTGCAGATCTTCGTAAATGCAGGAGGTTCCACCCCGTACGTATCCAAATCCTCTCTGGAAAAGATTCTTTGAGGAGTATCGAAATCGATGAGCTTACCTCCATCCAAAAGCAGGACCCTATTGCTGTAGGAGGCAATTTTCTCCATATTATGTTCCACCATAAATATGGTAATTCCCTTTTTGCTAAGCTTCTGTACCGCTTGATACACTTCTTCTCTGCCCTGCGGGTCAAGCTGTGAAGTGGGCTCGTCCAGCACGATGACCTCCGGCTGCATCGCAATGATCCCTGCAATAGCCATACGCTGCATCTGCCCGCCCGATAAATCAAAGGGTTCCCTATCCTTGTACTTCATGATATCCAAAAGCTCCATCGCCTCGTCTATGCGACGTATCATTTCCTGCCTTTCGATTCCCAGGTTCTCAAGCCCGAATGCAATTTCTTCATATACTGTAAGCTTGGAACCGGTCACCTGGTTAAAGGGATTCTGGAATACGATGCCAACCTTCTTGCAAAGCTCGTCCAGATCCACGTTCTTTACCTCCAGCTCATCGATCATGATCCTTCCGCCATAGGCTCCCTTATGAAAATTAGGCACCAGTCCCGCAATAGCTTGACAGAGAGTGCTCTTACCGGAGTCATTTTTTCCTATAATTCCGATGAATTCACCTTGCTCCACAGAAAAGGAAATCCCGTCCAGAGCCAGAAATTCTGTTGCAAGATATTTGTATTTTAAGTTTTCTACGATTATCTTTGAGTGATTTGTACTCACTGCCATCCTGCAACCCTCCACACAATGCCTGCGACGAGCAGGATAAGCATCCCAATCTGTATATATCTGTCAGCACCGCATTTTTTCTCATCATTTATAAATGTCTTTTTATTTTTAGCATTAAATCCTCGTACCTCCAACGCCAAGGCGCGTTCCTTCGTATTGATCAACGAGCTCATGACCACCGGCAAAATCAAGGGCAGAAACGCCTTGATGCGCACCAGAAGATTTCCCTCCGTCTCCATTCCTCTGCTTCTCTGGGCATCGGTAATAGTAGACATGGTTTCCGTCATCTGCGGGATAATCTGGAAAACAGATATGAACACGTACCCGAATCTGGGCGAAAAGCCCTTTCTCACGAAATTTTCCACAATATCAGAGGGCTTAGCGGTAAGAATCAACACACAGAAGCTCAGCAGGATATTGAGCACATTAATTACGATTCCCAGAGCAAAGCCCAGCCCTTCTTTATAAAAGCCGATGGGACCGATGCTGAACACCGGAGTAACATTTCCGGCACGGAATATCCCCTGAATGATAACAACAGTAAGCAGGACAAAGCCCGAAATGCTCAAAATCGGCACAGTCTTTTTAAGAACTTTCGATATGAGCAGCAAACAAGCGCTGATGACAATGAATCCGACGCTGATCCACTTGCTGCCCATGATAACAGGCAGCAAGAGAGCGACAACGATATAGAGTATTTTACTTTCCGGCGCCATCTTATTCAGCAGTGAACCTTTTTCTTCATACAAACTAATACTTTTCATTTTATAAATAGGCCTTTCTTACATTAATCGTCCAGACTTTCAATAGCATCTCCGCTCTGATAAAGCGCCACCAGACTCTTTGGCAGACTCTTGCTGATTCCGAATACGATCAGGATAACCGCGATCTTGTCCGGAAGGTCTACAATAACCTCATCCAGAAAAGACGCAAAAAATACCGGCATATTCTGTGAAAGCGCCCATGCATAAACGGCGTCACCCCATATGTTTCCGGTAGTTCCTCCCCAGAAAATCATGTTCAGAGGCGTGGATACCACAACAGCAACAAATCCGACTATGATGGCGGTAAGCAGCGACAACTTGATGTTTTTCATAAAACCCTTATAGGACAATACACCAACTACAAGTCCGATAGCGATGTTCGTCAAGGCATACACCGTCGAAATCGGATCCATGGTAAGGCCGTAGATGATGTTATTGGCAGCGCCGCAGATCGCACCTGCGATCGGTCCTGCAAGCACTGCTGCCAGACAGGTTCCGATGGCATCCAGCCACAACGGCAGCTTCAGCGCGCCTGCAAACAGCTTGCCCAGATAGTTGATTCCGATAGCCGCCGGAATCAATACAAGCGTCGCCGTGTTAAATTTCAGTGACCATAAACTCTTTCCATTTTTACTCATTTCCTTTTCCCTCCGTTTAATTGTTCGTATTGTTTTGTATGACAAAGGCTTCCAATGCTGCAATAATTTCATTTTCCTCGCCTTGTTTTACGATAGATTCTCCGTCCACGTAATCATTGATATTCTGCTTCAGATCGGCCTCGAACTCTACCACCGTATTCAAAATGGAGGCGCATTTCACTCCTCGCAGGGCCCCGATAGTGAACAGAGCGGCCGTCTCCATATCTGCTCCCAGAATTCCCTTCGCCGACCAGTAGGCATCGATAGCATCCTCCCTATCGGTATAAAAGCTGTCATGGCTTCTCGCTTTCCCTATATGGAAGGGGAATCCTTTCTCCTCCGCAGCCCGGATAGTAGCCATGAGAAGACGAGTATCAGGAATAGCCGGATATATCGGCTCAATATAAGCCTTGGAGGCTCCGTCGTCCCTCACCGCCCCATTTACGAGGACCAGATCTCCGAGATGAAGGGAGGAGTCAAGGGCACCGCAACTTCCGATACGGATCATATATTCCACCCCAATATTATGCAGCTCTTCTACAGCGATTCCGGTGGAGGCTCCACCCATTCCGGTAGAAACGGCCAGCACCTTAATACCCTTATAATAGCCACTGGCACTTCGCATTTCTCTATTATATTGGAGCTCCTTCGCATCCGACAAAAACTTCTTAATATGGTCGATTCTTCCCGGATCTCCCGGTAAAATCGCATATTTGGCTCCGTCCTGCACCGATAAGCGGATGTGAGCTTGTCTTTCTTCCATGAGCGATTTGTACTCATTATCCATATTCTTATATCCTTCTTCCCTCTAATTTCCTTCCTGTAAGTGTTCAGGCAGTACTTTTTCCCTTTCTCAGATTCCACGTAAATATCCAGTTCGCCTTCGAGCACTATATACATAATCTGATAGATTTCATTTTGGTTACGGACAAATTTATTGGCTTTATATTCACAAATCTGCGTTATATTTGCAACATATTATTTTTTGACCACAGCACTATCTGGGTTCATAATCGCAAGCTTCCCCATTTCTTTGTAAAATATGTTTTATTATCCCAATTAATCCGTTTACCGTTGTTACATTTTATTATAATAGTTTGATGCATCAACTACAAGGTATTATGTCTCCAAACCGGATTTGTTTTACAGTATTCCTATAAAAATATTACCATTTCAGAGACATTTGTCCAGCTTAATTTTTAAAACCATTTTATTATCGGTAATCAAACCCCCGATACAGACGGTTTGATACCCTCGATTGAGAATGGACATTCTATCGATTACATGTTAAAATATAAATAATTAGTTGATGAGAGGAATTTTGAAATATGAAAAGGGTTCTTATCATAGGCGCCGGCCCTGCGGGACTGACTGCAGCCTATGAATTGCTGACAAACAGACAAGCAGACAGCCATGGCAACGATGATTTCGAAGTGGTAGTATTCGAGGAAAGTTCCGCCTTCGGTGGTATCTCCAGAACAGTAAATCACAACGGAAACCGCATGGATATGGGAGGACACCGTTTCTTCTCAAAGGTTCCCGAGGTCAATCAGTGGTGGGAAAGCATGCTGCCGGAACAGGGTAAACCATCCTACGATGATATTCTGCTAAGCCGCTCCATGCCGCTTGCCAAGGGCGGTCCCGATCCGGAAAAAGAAGACCGCGTCATGCTGAACAGAAATCGCGTATCCCGCATTTATTTCAACCGGAAGTTCTTCGATTATCCCATTTCTTTAAAATTTGAAACTATTAAGAACATGGGATTTATTACGACCATTGTCGTTGGATTCAGCTATTTAAAAGCTCTGATCCATAAAAGAAAAGAAAATTCCCTGGAGGATTTTTATATCAACCGCTTTGGGCGGAAGCTTTATTCCATGTTCTTTGAAAATTACACAGAAAATCTCTGGGGGAGAAATCCCAGTGAAATCGCTCCCGATTGGGGGGCTCAACGCGTAAAGGGACTTTCTATCATCGCAATTATTAAGGATGTTTTCTCAAAGATGCTTCCGGGAAAAGAGAACCGCAAGGTTGAGACTTCTCTAATCGAACAGTTTAAATATCCTAAGCTCGGCCCCGGGCAGCTTTGGGAGGTGACTGCTGATGAAATCACCAGGCTTGGCGGGAAAATACTGAAAAACAGCAAAGTAACGGGCTTTACTAAGGACGAAACGGGCCGCATCGCATCTCTTACCTATACATACGACGGAGTAACCGCCACCATGGAGGGTGATATTTTTATCTCTTCCATGCCGGTCAAAGATCTGGTGGGCGGCATGAATGATGTGCCGAAGGACATCTCCGAAATAGCATCGGGACTTCCTTACCGCGATTATATGACCCTCGGCGTCCTCGTTCCAAAGCTGAACCTTAAAAATCTGACCGAAATGAAAACCGTGGGGAACATCGTTCCCGACTGTTGGATCTATGTTCATGACAGAACTGTAGATATGGGCCGTTTGCAGATATATAACAACTGGTCTCCTTATATGATTAAGGATCTGGAGCATACCGTATGGGTGGGACTGGAATACTTCTGTAATGAAGGCGATCGCTTCTGGTCCATGTCCGATGATAACTTCACAGAGTACGCTATTGCTGAAATGGTAAAGATGAGGCTTATCGATGATGCCTCCGAAGTGCTGGATTCCCATGTGGAACGTGTAAAGAAAGCATACCCTGCCTACTTCGACACCTACAATGATATGGATAAGCTCATCGATTACTTAAATACAATTGAAAACCTGTACTGCGTAGGCCGCAACGGACAGCATCGCTATAACAATATCGACCATTCTATGTGTACTTCCTTCGAAGCTGTAAAGAATATAAAGAACGGCATAAAGGATAAGAGCAATATATGGAGCGTGAACACGGAAAAAGAGTATCACGAAGAATCTAAAACCAATGAACTAGAATAATAAAGGAGGTATTCCAACCATGACACAATTGGAATACCTCTTTTCTATTGAAAGGTCTCACAGACCTTATCCGCAATCAGCTTCGCTCCCGCCGCGTTGGGATGTGTTCCGTCGCTCGTATATTCCTGCGCATTTTCATAAGTTATCCCGCAGTTATACACATCGATAAGCTTCGCTCCCTTTTCCTGTGCAATGGCAGTTATCGAAGCATTATAATCCTTCGCAGTCAATCCATGCTCGTTCATAAACGGGAACTTTTCTCCCGCATCGTTCCAGCGGGATACCTCCGCAATGGTGCAGCAGTAAATTTCGGCATCAGGATACCATGTCTTCATCTTATCTAACATTAATGCATAAGCTTCGCTGAAGGTCTCTATATAGCCCTCCTCCACCGCCGAAACGCCGTCATAAGCTCCTAACGGAATATGGTTAAGCAAGTCATTGGCTCCCATTAAAATGATGATTACATCCGGCCAGTTTCCTTCCTCGCTTGCCAGATCGGCCATCCTTTGGTTGCCGCAGGAATACCTTCCTTCATGATTGTCCTGAGACTGCCCGCTTACCGTACTCCCCGAAAAGGATGCGTTCCTGCAAAGCTCCATTCCGGTTCTGTTTATCACCTGTATCCACCAGGTATCGTTCACATCCGTAATATCGCCGTTTTCCGGATAAAATTTACTGTAGTAGTCGGGAATATAGCCAGTAAAGGTAGAAATACTGTCACCGCAAATGGATACTTTTTTGCCGGCCCAAGGAGAGAGAGGCTGTTGTTCTTCGTCCTGTACAGGTCCCAACTCGGGAGAATCATTATGTGAATTCGTTTGTTCTGAAGAATTATCTGAAGTATTTTCCGTTGTATTTTCTTCTATGTTTCCTTCTATATTTTCTTTTATATTTTCTTCTGTGCTTTCTTCTATATTTTCTTTTGTATTTTCTTCTGTACCGGCGTCCGCTGCGCAGGACGTCAGCATCAAAACAAACGCTAATACCATTGCCGCCATATAAATCACTTTTTTCTTTTTAGACTTCACTCCATCATTCTCCTTCTCTCGGTCCGAACTTTCACTAACCAGAAGCTTTCCGCTCATGAAAGCTCTGGTTATCGCGGTGTTCGTCAAATTAAAGGGACTGCCCCCGCCGTCCCTTTCGCTTGTCTACTTTTTAAACATGGACTGTCTCGCCCCGTGTGCCTCACCATTATTTTTAAGCACGTCGTCTACCGCATCCATGCGCAGTCCCGCATCGATAAAGTCGCAGTGCTTGCAGAACGGATAGTTCTGTCTTCCCGTCCGGATCGCCCCTCGAAGCTGCTGATACTTCTTGCTGTTCCATGCCTCTTTTAAAGGCATATCATGCAAATCCGCCAAGTCCGTCACCTCAAAATTATCACAGCAGCAGATTCCCAATTTCCCGTTCGGCATAATCCACATATCTGTGTAAGGCATAAGACAGGTCTCCGTAATCACCTTATCAGTGGCTTTCTTATTCGGAGCGCTGCCCGCACGGTTTGTAAGTACCTCTTTTAAATAGCGCATCTGGATCAGTATATCCACGTCCCCGAACTCCTGCGGATGAGCCTTGATATAATCGTAGACCACCTGAATATTATCGTGCAGCTTCATGTCCAGACCGTAGTTATTTATAATGAGCTGATCCACATAAGGAATAATCGACTTCACCTTGTCCACATCCAGTAAAAGTCCGTTCGTAGACATGAAAATGAACGCCTCAGGAAGCTTTTCCCTGGCATATTTATGGAATTCCACAATGCGGGTGTCCAGCCACGGTTCATTGTTTCCATACATCGTCAGATGTCCTTTATATCCCCACTCTGCAAGCTGGTCGATAATACTGTAGAACAACTCATCCTCCATTCGCTTATATGGCCGCTTCTCCGCATTTTTGTTAGCTGTACAGAACTCACACGTGCTGTTGCAGCGATTGATCGTCTCCAAATTTACAACTAACGGCATGGGAACCTCTTCTTTTCCCATAAAGTGATCTATGTAATTTTTCTGTAATTTCCTTCTCGTTATAAACTGAAGCTTCAGATAGCTTTCGCTGGACAGCATCGGAAGATACTTTCTCGCGCTCCACCCTAATCTTCCCAAAAAATTGTGTATTCTTACTGCCATGTTTGTAATGTTCTCCTTTCAAAAATAAAAGAATGATTCCTATCATATCATCCAACCCGAATATGGTCAAGATAAGCCATATACTACCCGCTGCACCTTCTGTCCGAAGGGCTTTTATCTTATAGGAGCACTTTCCCATACATAGAAAGCATGTTTTCTCCCTGCAGATAATATGGCATGAAGCGGTCAAAAAGACTGTAGGCAAAGGCAAGCATCACATATGCCATGATTCCAATACAAAGCACTTTGCCGATGACCCTCATCCGAAACCATTCAAGAGCTATGCATGCCTTTTGAACTCCTATTGTCACCAAATGCATGAACGGAATCAAGACCGGCAGGATATACCTCCCCTGAGGCTGGAATTCCCACGTATAGGAATAATAAATGCTGAGTCCAATCGTTATGATACAAAATAACGCCATACAGGCATAAAAAGCAACCGAGTCTTTTCTACTCGTATCGTAGGAATACCCCCATATAGAAGCTTCCTCTGACAGATACTTTTCGCCTTCTCCGGCACTGCTCTCTCTTCTTGAAAGCTTCGCCCCTATTTTCTTAACGGGCATAACTGCCAGCACGCAGGCTATTATCCACAGACGCTTATAAAATATATAGATCAGCCCATGGGTGGGAATCAGCATCGGCCCGAACATCGCGATGAAACTGTCTCTGAGCAGAGTAATATATCCCGTATCAAACAGCATCTCAGTCAAGGGAATTCCCTCTTTCTGATAGGTAAAACGTGTCAGCGGATTAAACTCCGCTGTAGCGGTTTCTATCGCACATTCCAGGCGGGCATTCATCGCTATAAAATCCCCGCCGTAAAGAAACGCATTGCGAACAAACCACCATCCGATACCGAGCAGGACAATAACGGATATAAAGCCTCCCTTTCGGAGCATCTCCCGCCACTTTACCTCCAGCTTCTTTTTCCCGGCACCGCCTTCCTGCCCAGACGCCATATATACAAAATTTATAATAAAGATAAGTATCGCCGACAAAATAATGCCATAAGCATTATAATAAGACATTGCGCACAATATAATTCCCGTCGCCAGCAGGATACAGTCCTTCTTATCATAGCGGCGCCGCCTGGCGCGTAAAAGAGCATAAAATATCATCGCTACCGACAGCATCGCCATAGAATCTGTGTTGACATAGGAATGAATAAAAATATTCTGCGGTAAAAAGACTACCAAAAGCGTGAAAGTCCACTGGATATACGGATTCTTCCACACCTCCTTAGAAATAAGGCGCACATAATATGCCATCAATACGCCGAAACACACATTTACCATCCGCGCCGCAAGAAGGAGCACATATCCATCCGTAGTAAACAGCCCAAGAAAACGGAGCAGATATCCTTGTATCATATATGTCAATATCGGCTGAAAAGCATAAGAAGCCCCATAACCGTTTAAAATCACCTCCGGATCCCCTCCATAAGGCAGCCTTCCGTGATTCCTGATGAAATTTACCACCTTAAACCGGTTGATTTCATCCGGCGGATCTCCATAAGTCTGAAGCATCGCAAAGCAGGCAATCGCCAGAAAAACGAGCAAATAAAAAATAATCTCGCCTGTCCGTTCCCACCCTTTTCCATTCTCTTCCCGTTTAAATGTCAGGCCTTTCATAAACCACCTTTTTCCTTAACTGAGATTTAGAAGCTATTTTTCGTATAGATAAATCACATAGGGGGATTTCTCCTGTTCATATACTTTCACGAGCGTAAGTCCCAGCTCCGTTGCGTTTTCAAGCCCAATCCTTGAGAAAATATATTTTCCTCCCAATTCTTCAAATGCCTCAGTATCCATATATAAATCATAATCCGTCACATACATCGTTTTTGTCGCGCTTACCACAGAAGCATCCGTTCCGGAATACACATACACTCGCGCGCCCCAGCCATCATAATAAATCCTGCTGGCTTCCACCCTCTCCAGTGCAGGCGCTATCACCTTTCGAAATTCCTCCTTATATTGCTGGGAATAAAAGCCAAGATAGCCGTCCAGCGTGGCAATATCATTATACTCCAATACCGCGGGATGAATTCCATATGCCACAGCCCATTCGCCGTCATAGCCGATATCCGCCTTGATTTCCTCAAATAACTCCGTAGAATAGAATTCTCCATAGGACATATCGTCGGCAACTTTTCCTTTAAGCAGCTCTAACGACTTATTTTTGCAAGTAGTATACCAGTCATTATATCTGCCGGGCGTCAGAAGGATAATAGCAATCGCAGCCAGCGCCAGTCCGTTCGCAAGACCCGCAGCTAGCCGTTTAGGCACATTCTTTTTCTTTATTTTCCCCAAAACAGGCAAGCCCTGACAGTCAGAAAGCCGCTGCAGCACTACAAAGAAAGAAGCATACCACAGAAACGGGCTGAAAAATACTGTCCGGTTAAACTGGAAGCCCTTGAGCGGCGGGAGAAGAGTTTCCACCAGCCTGCGAAAGCTTCCCCAATAATAAACTCCATATATTACGCTGTTGAATAAAATCACAAGCATAAGAAGATTGTAGCTATCGCAGAAAATCCCCTTCCAATTCTTATCCTTCATATATTTACCGTTCAGATAAATAAAATACAAGATGCAAACGGGAAGCACCAGCTTTCCATGCACGCTTTCCGCATGGAACACGCCGTTTTTCCACACATCCCCAATCTGTCTTACCACCTCTCCCGCTGTCAGGTCCGCCTCCGTCATGGTAGCGCGAATCGTCTCCGTATCGTTAAAAAGCATTACGCCAAACAGCCGGTATTCAAAGGCCACATATCCTGCTCCAAGCACGAAAAGTGCCAAAAATAAGGATTTGGAAAGCCTTTTGTCTCGAACGGCAAGCCATATAACGGCAATTGTAAGATATGCCAGGATAAAGAAGCCGAAATAAGAAAAATAAGACAAAAAGGGGTAACAAAAAAGTGCAATATACAGCCAGACAGAGGGCTTCTTATATATCCTTCTCAGCAAATAAATGACAAGCGGAATGGATGCGAACGGAATACCGAAGGCAGGAAACATATTCAAAGCCCCATAGGCAAAGCCAAGCAGTGCCACGAGGGAGCGATACTCCTTGCGTTTTTCACCGTACCAGTCTTCTGCCAGCAGCCACACCGAAACCATTGCTATCGATATCTTAAGAAAATATCCCGTTATATACGCTGCAAAGGATGGCAGACACATAAAAAGCACTGTATAAAGCGAAAACTCAGAGGGAAGATTATCTCTGCTGATCCCTCCCAAAAAAGGGACTTCTACTCCATGAGCAAAAAAGCTCTCCGTATTTTTCATCATCTGAAACTGCGCCACAAACAAATCAAGATTATCATGCACCGCAATATAACTTTCCTCGCCAAAGCAAGCATAAACCACAAGCGAGACTATGAAAAACGATCCTATCAAAACCAAATACCAATATTTAAACACCCGCTTAATCATCTGTCATCCTTACCTCTACCCGTAAATAAAACCTATTTCTTCCTAAGCAGTAAATCATATACCAACAGGGACAATGCCGTATAAAACAAGCCCATATTATAAATCATATAACGGGGCTGTGTAAATATCATGGCCCCTACCACAACAGAATTCACGATCACTCCGCCGATTACAATCTCCGCCATTGTCAGCGTACTGTCCGGCGATTTCCATCTCTTTCGCCTTCCTTTCGGGCGGTCACCAAGGTAGTAATACATGTACAGTAGAAGATACGCTGCATATGCCAGAACCGCGTAAAAATTCAGATAAGTATTCACCCTTGCAATGGAATTAACAAAGCCCTTCCATGTATTTGCCAAAAAGACCTGAAGCAGGTCACCCTTGTCCTGAGAAAGCAGCGTCTTTGCCATCGCATTACAATATATATCATATTGAATAACCGCATCTATTTCCGAATATTCGAAATGCTCTGCGATATAGCCCTGAACTACCGGATTAATGATACCGTAGCCTATGGCATCGTAGCTATCCGCATAATGAGTGGATAAATCCACCCACCCTTCAGGCGCATACGTCTTGCGAAGTCCCTGCTCGTTCGCCTCAGCAAAGATCTCCTCATACAGACTGCGCACCGTCTCATCCTCAAACAAAGAAGCGTCCCCCTCCTTAGAGGTATAAATCAACGTGCACAGCATCCCCATAGAGTTGCCGGAGTGCTCTATCCATACGCCCCGGACGCAGTAGTTATAAAAGCGGTCTGTAAGCTTGCCGGCCAAAAACAAGCATACGGTCAGTCCCAGCAATAACAGCAGCTTTTTCATATTCCTCTTTTTTATGAGATAATATAGGATAAACACTGCTGCCATCAAAGCAAGCGAAATGAGCATCTGCTTGCGAAGGTTCACGAGAAGCAGGGCAAAGCATGCCGTCGCTGCCAGATTCCGCTTCTTTTCTTCCATAATGTATTTATATAGCTGAACGATAAAAAGCACATAGAGAGACAAACCAAGCCCCTCGGTCATGATACTGTCGATATACGAGGAACCTCTAATCGCTACAAAACGACAGAGAAACGTTACGCCGAACTGAAAGCATACGGATAAAAAAGCTAACAATCTGCTGCCTTCTTTATATTTCTTCACGGTAACAGCCAGCTTCCACGTCGCATATGCCGCCAGAAGGCTTTGAACGATTACCACGGGCATGAGATACCCTTCTTCGCCGAACAGAATGCGGAATATTAACAGGAACGTAGGATACAAAGGCTCCCTCGTAATGTTCATAGTGGCATAGCTGGGAGAATCCGCACACCACACAGGTCCGTCGTAAAACGGAAAAAAGAGATAGAAGCCCAGACATACGATGAGCAGGCCCATATCCCATTTTTCCAAAGAAGCGATATATTTTTTTACTTTATTAATCCACATCATCATTTTTTATCTTCCCCTGGATCATGTTCAAACGCAGTTCGAAGTCCCTTCTGTTTTTCAGTGCCATATTGGAGAGAATCATGCCGGAAAAAAAAGCCTGAACCGCCGCCAGCATAACAAAGCAGCAGACGAACAGCGTAGGAAACTTATCCACCACACCCGTTCTTATAAAATCCACGAGTATGGGAATAAAAAACACCGTAGCGATTACCGCAAGAATAAGCGCCAGCAAGGAAAAAAAGCCGAAAGGCTTGTAGTCCTTATATAGCTTCCCAATCGTACCAATCACTCTTATGCCGTCCGAATAAGTGTTCAGCTTGGATTCGCTGCCCTCTGGCCTGTCCCTGTAATCCACAATGACATTTTCGATCTGCATATTGTTAAACACCGCATGTATGGTCATCTCCGTCTCTATCTCAAAGCCCTTGGAAAGTACCGGAAAAGTCTTGACAAAACCATAGCTGAATGCTCTAAAGCCCGTCATGATGTCCTTGATCTCGCATCCGAACAGCCGGTTGATCGTGCCTCTTACAAGACTGTTTCCCAAGTTGTGAAAAGGCCTTTTATTTTCAGTAAAATACGTAGAGGAAAGTCTGTCTCCCACCACCATATCCGCGTGGTGTAAAAGAACCTTCTCAACCATCTCGGGCGCATATTCCATGGGATAGGTGTCATCTCCATCCACCATGACATAGCACTGGGCATCGATTTCCCGGAACATCCTGCGGATCACGTTCCCTTTCCCCTGCATATATTCATATCTTACTACGGCACCCGCTGCAGTTGCAAGCGCGGCCGTACTGTCCGTAGAATTGTTGTCATATACATAAACCACAGCTTCCGGCAGCGCCTTTTTCGTATCCGCCACTACCTTTGCAATCGTCTTTTCCTCGTTGTAGCATGGTATCAAAACCGCAATTTTATCCATTTTAACTCTCTCTCCAGCTTCTTTATACTTTTTCTATTTTAGCAGAATATCCCATGCCCGTCCATCAAAATAACCCATCTAGAAACCTTGATAGATGAACTCCGCCGCACTGTACCCCGGTCCATAATTTCCAAGCAATATGGTATAGAATAAAAGAGCATACCAGATCGCCCACCGAACAGGAAGTTTCTTCCTCTCAATACGCTCCCTGACGCTTTCCTTCTGCTGCATGACCGATACCGCGAACAAGATGCAAAGAGACACTATCGCTATTGTAAATTCTATAAAATCCAGCCCCAGAGTAAACACGGAACCGTCAAACAATATTCCGGCATTCCATACGCTTACCGCTCCCTTTAACATATGAAAAGCATCCGCCGCACTATCCGCCCGGAAGAACACGAAACCGATATTTACGAGGAAGAACGTACGCAGCATACGCAGCACATCCACCCACCGTTTCTTCGGATCGATAGGAAGCTTTTCCATACATTTATTAAAAAAGGGTGTCAAAAGCTCTCCAGACACGATGTAGAACCAGTGAAGCAGACCGGAACCGATGACATACTTCCAATCCCCGCCATGCCAGATGCCCACCGAAAACCAAAGCACGAACATAGCCAGAAAGGTAGTGAGCTGTTTTCCCCTCTTCTTGCCGAACCGTTCCCTCATATTCTTGGAAAGACGGGTAAAGACGCCGGTACGAAGCAGCGGATAAAATACATATTCCTTCATCCATACGCCCAGCGTGATATGCCATCTTCTCCAGTATTCCGAAATATTCTTCGCAAAAAAAGGCGTCGCGAAGTTCTCAGGAAGCTTTAGACCGAAAGTCTGAGACATACCCAGAACGATATCCATACAGCCGGAGAAATTGGTATAGAGCTGAAACGCATAGCATACCGTAGCCAGCCATATGTACGCACCGGGATAATCACCGTAATTACCATAAACCGTATCCACCACAAAGCGCATTCTCTCTGAAATCACCAAGGTTTTAAAGAAGCCCCATATCATCCGCTGCAAGCCGAATGTCACTTCCCTGTAATGGAAGGGATGAGGTATAAAAAACTGTTCTCCATCCTCCCGGTACCGCAGAATCGGTCCCGATAAAACGGAGGGAAAATACATGCCATACAGCGCCATTTTAAAAAAATTCTTCTGAGGCACGGCAATTCCGTTATACACATCTATTACATAGCCTAGTATGGAAAAAGTATAGAATGATATTCCAAGCGGCACCATAAACTTAAATCCGGCAAGCACCGCCTCCTCACTTCCGAGAAGCCCCGCAATTCCGTTTACCGTATTGATGCCGAAGTTCACGTACTTAAGCACCACCAAAGAACCGACAAGCAGCAGAACAACGCCTGCCAGAGCAGCTCTTTTCGCCTTTAAGCTATCTGTTCTGCTCATCATTCGAATGCCCGCGTATGCTGCAAGACATGCGCAGACCGGATACAAAATCAGTATGCCGTTTCCGGAGAGCAAATAATACGCAATACTGGATAAAAGCAAAAATACCCATTGCGTTTTTTTAGGAATCAGATAATATATAATTAATATACATGCATAAAAGCACAAAAAATAAAAGGATGTAAACGTAGCTCCCATAAAAAAAATCCTTTCCGGGCTTGCAGGCGTGGCATCAATTGTTGCCGGGAAGCCAAGGGCTGAATAGTAACATCGAATATGAGGAGGA
Source organism: Bacillota bacterium (assembly GCA_023399455.1). Classification (GTDB taxonomy): domain Bacteria; phylum Bacillota; class Clostridia; order Lachnospirales; family Lachnospiraceae; genus Kineothrix; species Kineothrix sedimenti. Next base: position 6,386 of record JAEWPN010000230.1, on the reverse strand, counting down.
CCCAAAAATACAATGATAGATTTAAAAGTACACCATATCGGATATTTAGTAAAAAAAATAAATGCGGCAGTAACACAGTTCCAACAGCTGGGATATGTGCTCCGTCAGGATATCGTCTATGACGATCACCGCAAAATTAATATTTGTTTTCTGGAGAAGGATGGATACGTAGTAGAGCTGGTCTCTCCGGCCAGTCCCGATTCCGTCGTTTCCGGACTTCTAAAAAAATACAAAAATATGCCTTATCATCTTTGCTACGAATCATACAACTTTGAAAGCGACCTGGCATACCTTACCGAAAACGGCTATGCCGCTATCGATATCCCCACACCAGCCCCTGCACTGGAGAATATGCGCGTGACTTTTTTAATGAACGCAAGTCTTGGGATGATAGAGCTGTTGGAGGTCCGCTCTTAATGCGTTACTGTTCACTCCGTTCAAAGTAACTCATAATAATATCAGCCATTTCGCCCACATTTTTCATCGTTACCACCTGTCCCATAGTAAACTTCATGCCGAATTCCTGTTCCACTGCGGCGATCAGGTTAATGTGCTCCAGAGAATCCCATTCCTCGATATCCTCTGAAGTAGTTGAATCATTCACTGTAATGGTTTCATCGTCAAATACGTCCTGAAACACTTCATTTAAACTTTTAAATACGTCTTCTCTAGTCATAATTATTTCCTTCCTTTTTATGCAGTAAACCGCGTTGTGAGAAATTTGATTTCACGTCTTATGGACTTTAGGCTCTCTCTACCTCTATGACATTATTCTTATTTTCATAGTCCCTCGGAATTATATATTCCCATGTCGTATTACCTTCGGAGTCCTCTTCTATCTTGCGAAAGCCCTGCAGATCATAGAAGTCTTTTACCATTCGGTTTTTTGCCGTGGGATAATAATAGCCCAAAATCGCATGAATACCTTCCTTTTGGCACTCCTCTACGACGCGGTCCATCATAGCATATTCCATATCCCTTTTCAGTACGCGGCAGCTCATAATCCATAATTCTATATGAAGTACTTCTCTTTCCTTCCGCCCTATAACGACAGAAACTATTCCGTTATCTCCGAACTTGTCCTCCAGCCTGCCATAAAGGGCAATGTGTTCTGCAGACGCTGCGATCTGCTCAATTTCGCTTTGGGTGTATCTTTTCGTCGTCAGGTTGAATTGATTACTTTTATTTGTTAGCTGGGCGATTCTCGACATGTACATCGGTACGGGAGTCTTTATCGCCGCCTTCATATTAAGGGAACGGAGATACTGCGCATAATCTGCAAATCCTGCCTGCTGCTTTTCGCGGAGCAGATTAGCCTTATACATTTCGTTTCTTTTTCTATCGTCCTGTGAAAGCTCCGTTACTTCGAAGAATCCGGAGCGGTCAAGAGTATGAATATATTGTTCCGGCCTTCCTATGTCCGGCACAGCCACTCCCGGCACGGACACGCTGACGATTTCCCGCTCAGCAGGGTTATCGTCTACGAACACAAGACTGTCCGGCAAAATATTCAGTTCCGAGGCAATAGCGTCTATATTTATGCTTTTTGGCTCCCAATTGGCCTTTATAAGAATGAAATCCTCCGGTTTGAGAATTCCTTCCGGGTGATTTAATCCCGCAAACGCATTCCCCTCTTCATTCTTCGAACTCACATTAAGCATCACTCCGAGTTCCTTCTGCGCCCTTATATAGCCTTGGAACTCTGAATATACCTGTCCGAGGGAGGTTTCCTGACCTATTTCCAGATTCTCGGCTCCGTCATCTCCCACAACGCCGCCCCACAGCGTGTTATCCAGATCAAGTACCAGCGCCTTTTTATTTTTACCAAAAATAGCTTTAATAATATTGGATAAATTAAATGCAAACTCCGGAATCGCCTGCATGCACATGCAATATTTATACATATGCCAGTAAAAAGGATCCGACCATTTATCGAGGCCGTAAGCTGCTGCCATATAGTTTATATCATTAATATAAAAATTTTCGTGGTTTTGCGAATAATCATAAAACCGTTCATTCAATCTCGTGATAAAATTCACGCGGCCATGAATATCGCTGGCATCCTTATTTCCCAGCATGCGGTAAAATGGATACTCGAAATTATTCTGTATGATCGGACAATGGTACGTCTCTCTGAGCTTGTCCCACATCCCGGAGAAATGTTCGTACTGCTCCGCCAGCAGCTCTTCAATCCGCTCCCTGCTGTCGTCCATCTGAGGATATGCCCCAATGTTCCGGTTACTCGTATGAAAAAAAATAATATCCGGCGCAAAGGAAGAAAGTTCCTCGTTTTCGAACATGGCCTCCTGAAAATACTGCCCGTATTCCGATTCATAAAATTCCGGTTCGATTCCCTGATCCAAAAGAAACAGCTCCAGCATGCGTATGATGTCATGGGTGGTGCTTCCTCCCAGCACCGCTATCTTTTTCTTAAGGCGCGGCGCGGCATTTTCCAAAAGCTCACGTTTAAGCTTCTTGGACTTTTTTAAAATATATTCGCTGTCAAAAGGATATTCCAGTTCTTTCACTCTATGCTTCTCCTGCAACTTCTTAGAATCAGTTTTTTGTCCACTTTCCTGTAAAATGAAGAAAGACGGATGCTAAAACATCCGCCTTGTATTTTAACATATTTTACTATTTGCCGCAATCTCACATTACACTGTTCAAATATTAATTAATTACACTGTTCAAATATTAATTATTCCTTGTTTCTTCATATCCTAAAATAACTTCCGAAAGCTTCTCCGCATATTTTCTGCGGCCTTTCTCCGATAAATGAATACCGTCCTCCAAATACTCATCCGCCGAATAGGTATCCAGGCCTATTCCTTCGTATGCATTCAGGAATAGAGTATTCTCATCCGCGGAAACATTACCGCATACGCGGTAGTAGGCTGCCAGCGTACCACCTCCGTTATCCACCATGTTCCCGTCTCCCAGATAAGCTCCATCCTTTCCCCAGAACTGTGCATAGTTCGGAGAACACAGAACGATCTGGGCATCGGGATAAGTGCTGCGCAACCAGTTAATGGCAATCCTCAAGGCCCCTACATAGGTGTATTCCTGATTGGTACTGGAATCGTTATTGAGTGGAATAGCGCTGAGAAAATCATTCATTCCGTATTCGATAACAAAATAATCCGTTTTGCTGAAATCACAGGTGGCGAATACTTCCCCTGCCCGATAGCCGTTCAATATGCCCGCATCCACATTACCGCATATCGCATGGACAACTCCCTGTAAGCTGCGGGAGGTCCAATCTTCGAATACGGCGTTTTCATATTGAGATAATGCTGCCGTCGTTCCTCCCATAGCGAGATTGTACACATCAGCATTGCACAATTCTCCGGTAATCGATGCGATCCCGGTTTCATTCCGGTAACCATCCAGAATACTGTCTCCAAGAAAGACGATCTGCAGACGGGCGCTATCCGATGATTCCGGAGTTACTTCCGTCACTTCCTTCTCCTCGATCTCAGGTTCGATCAAATCCTCCGGTGAAACGACAACAGTTCCTTCCTCCGGCTTCGATTCTTCCCGCTCCTTCTCGTTTTCCTTATTCATTTCCTCTGTCGCTTGAGGGATTTCCTGCGCGGTTACCGTTCCCTGCGACGTTTCTTCTCCCAGATCCTTCTCTTTTGCTGCGGTTCCACAGCCCGCAATAACCAGAAACATCGCTAAGAGAATATATTTTTTCATTTTTCTCCTCATTATTATTCCTCCCGGAATCCATATATTTTTGTTACAACGTATAAATCAGACCGTCTTATGTGCACACTGGAATTATAGCATACTTTTTCATCAATAACTTTTTCTGCTGAATAATTAAGGAATAATTCCTATGGACTTAAAAAAAACTTAATAAATATTTGTTTTAATAATAATTGATATAATATGAACTGATAAAGCATAAAAATTGATATTTTATGCTAATTGCCATAGCTTTCAAAATCAACTATAATATGTTATCATTATTTTAAGAAAGTACTGAGGTAACCTATGCTATTTAATTCTATGGCCTTTGCCATATTTTTACCCATAGTTTTTATATTATACTGGATATGTCCTTCCAAATACCGATATATCTTTTTATTAGCGGTCAGCTATTATTTTTATATGAGCCTCGATGTACGGTATGTATTCCTTCTGCTGTTCAGCACCGTGGTTTCTTATTTGTTAGCGAGAAGCTTCGGCTCCACAAAAAGTCTGTACACCAAAAGAGTGGCGCTTTTAGCAGGAATTCTTTCCTTGACAGGAATCCTCTTCCTATATAAATACTTAGACTTTTTCTTCGAAATTATAAATGCTGCGACGCAGTCATTTTCGATCCCTATACAGACCCCTACCCTAAAGCTTATGCTGCCTGTGGGAATTTCATTCTATACTTTTCAGACACTCGGATATCTGATTGACGTATATAAGGGCAAGTATCCGGCAGAGAAGCACTTCGGTTATTACAGCTTGTTCGTCTCTTTTTTCCCACAGCTTCTGTCCGGCCCCATCGGACGGGGAGACAAGCTGCTTCCTCAATTTAAGAAAGTGCGGCTCTTCGATTCCTCTAAGGCCTCTTACGGCTTAAAGCTTATGGCCGTCGGCTATTTTAAGAAGCTGGTGGTCGCGAATCTGCTCGTATCCAGCGTGGATTCCGTATTTGACAACGTAAACAGCTATATCGGTCTGGTTTACATCATCGTTACGATTATGTTCGCCATTCAGATTTACTGCGACTTTTCCGGCTATACGGATATCGCAGTAGGCGTTGGTATGCTGTTTGGCATCGAATTGACACAGAACTTCAAAAGTCCTTATTTTTCCCACAGCGTAAAAGAATTCTGGAGCCGCTGGCACATATCCCTATCCACCTGGTTTAGGGATTATTTGTATATTCCTATGGGCGGCAATCGGGTCGGCCGGTTCCGGCATGCTTTGAATTTGATGATCACATTTTTAGTAAGCGGTCTCTGGCACGGCGCGGGATTAACCTTCCTCGTATGGGGAGGCCTGCACGGCCTTTATCAGATCATAGAAAACCTCTTATTCTATCGTAAGAAAGGAAAAGGCATAGCTCGCCGCAAAGGCATCTTAAGCTTTTTCTCTCTCGTCCTGACCTTTTTCCTTGTTTGTTTTGCTTGGATCTTCTTCCGTGCAGGCAGCTTTGCGGATGCATGGCGAATGATCAGCTTAAGCCTTTTTCAGATTAATGATCTGAATGAATATTTAAAAACTGCGGTTATTTGTCTGGATATGACTTATACGCATATGGTATATATCTCCATCCCTGTAATTTTACTTGGGATCTACGATTATGCCTCCTTGAAGACAGACGTTATTTCCTATATTTCCTCGAGGAAAATCTGGGTGCGTTACCCCGTTTATATCTTATTTTTACTCGTCATTCTTTTATTTTCGGAGAAAGGAGTATCGACTGAATTCTATTATTTTCAGTTTTGATGGAGCTTATGAAAAAGTCTTACCTGTATTTTATCGTGAAGTGTATCGCAGTGAGCGGTATCACCTTTTTGCTACTGCTGCTGTTAAATTACCGTTATAAGCAAGTGATGGAAGACCCTTATACCGATGCGCACAAGTTCGACTATATGGATTCCACCTATAACAATATCCAGATTGCGAATATTGGAAGCTCTCATGGAGAATATGCTTTTTATTATGAGGGACTGACAAAACAGGCCGGCTACGAATGCTTCAATTTCGCCATGGCGAGCCAGACCTATAACTACGACCTCGCAATCCTTTCCATGTATAGGGAACATTTTGCAAAAGACAGTATTCTGTTCATTCCGATTTCTTACTTCTCCTTTAACAACGAAGTGGTTAACGAAACGGAAAAGCAGTCCCTGAACGCCAAATATTACACCTTCCTCTCTCCCCGATATATCCCCGACTACAGCCCTTATGTCGATTTGGTAACACACAGGCTGCCCATTCTGTCCGCAGGAGAAGATATTGTAAAAATTTTTCCCTCGGGTGTTTTATCCCCTTTTCTGCCGTTAAAAGCTTTTGCCGCTGAAAGCGATGCTCCCACTTCCGAGGAGTTGGCGGCTCAGTTTTACGAAAAGGCCCTGAACAGGTACCAAAGGCATATGGAAAACAAAGAAGAGTATTTCATGCAGGAGCGCATAGACAATCTGTATGACATTATAAATCTTTGTATGGAAAACGACATTACTCCCGTACTCATTACTACGCCCTACACCTCCTATTATACCGATATGGTTTCCTCTGAATTCAAAACAGAGTTTTATGATACTATTCATGCCGTAACAGACGCTACCGGCGTCCCTTATTATGATTATTCGCAGGATGAGCGCTTTACCGGCCATCTGGAATATTTTGCGGATGCGGATCACTTAAATACGGAGGGGGCA